>JAGLFE010000146.1 GCA_023144675.1 Thiomargarita sp.
TACTACCTGGGGTGAGCAATTACGTATTTTTTAACTTGGTAGGTAGTTACATTTTAACTATCAAATGTAGATAATAGTTTACAGTGAATAAATAAACTAAATAATTAACGACTTACACCACAGGCAACAAAAAACAGGTAGAAAAAGAAATGAGTGATTATTTTTATTGTCCGAGTGTATATTATTGTTAGTTTTCTATGATTGGTATCAACTTAGACAATTCAGTGTCATTAACCTCTCCTACAATATCTTTTAATTTTATTTCAATTGATTCCTTTAATAATTCAATTGTATTCACTGTAGAAGCACAAATAAAGGAATATATTTTTTCATCAAGTTTAGATTCTTCTGATTCGATAAAACATTTAGCTGAAATAAAAGAAGTTAAAGTTCCTCTAATAGATTTTTGGTCAAATTGAAACACAGTACTTATTTTATCAACAATATCTCCATACAACAAATTAACAAATTCAGCTTTATTTAATGAGATATATTCTGCCAATTCATAAATTATATCAGGACTAGGTAATGGAAATCTTGGGTTAAATCGTGATAGCAATTGTTTATAAAATTCTTCTGAATGTACATTAGGTTCGATAGTTATATTTTCAATTAATTTATAACTTGGTATATTATTATTAATCCCGATGATTCTGTAATCACTTGGTTCCTTTAATACTAATTTTAATTTAGTATCATTTATTACATATCTGATAAAATCAACAAGCCTTGAAAAACCCAAATGGAAATAGTCAAAATCTTTTATTCTATAGGATAACAATTGACTATAAACACCAAGATTTATACCTGAAGTAACGAGAATATTTTTTGTTGTCTTTGATTTTACTAAAAAGTTAAATATTTCTTTAGAACTTTTATAAAAATCATTATTATCACTAAGCTCTAAAGTAGAATATTCCTTAGCAAATTCTGAAAGAATTGGATTACTTAAAAAGCTATCACTTACATTACTTTTATAAGTTTTATTAGGAGATTCTTCCGTGGGCAATTCAATCCATACAAAATCATCACAAACTGCCTCAAAAACTCTATTTGTTGTTTTTATATATGCACAACCAATAACCATTTTCCCATATTCATGTAACTTTTTTGCTAATGATGAAAATCCACCATCTCCTGACACAATAACAAAATTATCAACAGCATTTTTTGTAAATGCAATATCTATTGCGTCAATAGCCAATTGAATATCTGAAGCATTTTTCTGTGGACCACGACCAAAACCAAACATTTGAATGGGTTCAATTCCTAATTCAATAATATCACCACGAAGCACACTTAATCTAGGATCGCTCCAGTTTGCATATGCACGCTGGATTGCTACACCAGAAATATCTTTTTTCATTATTTCATCGAATATATCCTTCAATGATAAATCTGATAGATAACCAGCTTTACCATATCCACCCATAAGGTTTTCAATGTCATATAAAATTGCGGTATTGAATTTCATTTTTTCTATCCTAAATTAAAGCTACTTTTTAGCTGCATCAAAACTGGGTGCTGAATCAATTTTTGCTAATAAATGATTTACACGCACTGGAGCTGGAGGATGTGAATCATAAAAAGCTGAATATAATGGATCAGGCGTTAAAGTGTTAGCATTATCCTTATATAATTTAACTAAAGCTTGAATTAAATGAGATGGATGTGCTTGCTCAGCGGCAAAATCATCAGCTTCAAATTCATGTTTGCGTGATATCCAGGCAACAACTGGCTGTAAGAAAAAAGTGAAAATAGGTAAGGCTAAAGAAAATAATAACAATGCCATATAAGTAGAAGCAGTTTCAATTCCTAAACCTGTATAAAACCAATCTTGCTTCATCAACCAGCCAAGAAAGGCTAAACTAAGTAAGGTTAAAATAGACATCGAAATAATACGCTTGGTAATATGTTTGCGTTTAAAATGTCCAACTTCATGGGCTAACACGGCGATAACTTCATCAGCATTCAGAGTTTCTAATAAAGTATCAAAAAACACAATCCGTTTATTATTACCTAAACCAGTAAAATAAGCATTTCCATGTCCACTACGCTTAGAACCATCCATAATAAAAATTCCTTTACTGGCAAAACCATTTTTTTCCAATAAATGCTCAATTTTCTGCTTCAATTCACCATCTTCCAATGGCTTAAATTTGTTAAACAAAGGCGCAATCACAGTTGGATATAACCACAACATTAGCAAACTAAATCCCATCCAAACTGCCCAAACGCTAATCCACCAAAAATCGCCCATATATGCCATTAACCATAAAATTAAAATGATGAATGGAATCCCAATTATTAAACTTAATAATAGCGATTTGAATAAATCTACAATAAATAATCGTAAGCTAGTGTTATTAAAACCAAATTTGGATTCAATATGAAAAGTGCTGTAAAGGCTACTGGGTAAATCTAATAAGCTTGAAATCAAACCAAAACTAAGAAATACCGCAACTCCTGTCCATAATTCTGACCATTCTAAAGCACGCCATATTTGATCCAATTCGTTGAGCAAACCGCCAATTGTCCATAATAATAAAATTACGACTTCAATAAATAATAAAATTTGTCCGAAGTTAAGCTTTGTCGTAGTATAAATAGCGGCATTTTGATGATTTTCTAAAGATATTTTTTCTGCAAAGGCATCTGGCACGGCATTTTTATGTTTAATTATATAAGATTTATGTCGCCAACTAAGCCAAAATTGTACACTTGTGCCTAAAAAGAGAAATATTAAAAAAAATAATGTTAATTCGTTCATGGTATAAAATTTTTATTAAATTTGAGTTTATAAATGATTATTAATTATACGTAGTCTATTTCGACTTTTGTGTTTGAAAAAATACAACGTCAATTTTCAGAAATCATAATTACATTATTTTGTTCTCCTGTGATTAGTTTTGCTATTAGTTTGTGAAGTTCTTTGCGAGCATGATTATTTATTAAATTTTGATTTTAATAGTTGAACTATTTTCTCTATTTCATCAAGATTCTTTTTAAGTTGTTTCCTTGTTATTTCAACTCCAATGTCTCCATGCGCAATTGCGTCTCGTGTTGATGCAATACTATCCAATATATGAAGAGTACTTTCTTCATCTTTCTCAAAAAATAAACCTAAATTATTAAAAAGTTTTACTATTGAACGGGATTTGTATTTAGGAACTCTATCTTTGGTAAAGTTGGCATAATTAATTTCATTGGGATTTTTCTTATAGTAAGATACAATTTTGTTTAGTGTCAATTCTTCTTCCTTATCCCCCATAAAATTTCTTATCAATAAACAGGGATGTATTTCAGATATATTTTTACGCTTTATTTTGTCAATATAGTTTTCAACCATCTTTTTAATTGTTGCCTCAAATTCTGATAGCATCATTAACCACATAGCTTTTAAAATATATACTTCAGTATTTCCTTTTGGCTCACCATCTCTTCCAGTAAAAGTATTTAATACAGCTAAAATTCTGAGCTTACCTTCCGTCATGGAAAAACTTTTCCTAAAAGAATATTTTTAATTATATTGGTTCTTGCTTCAACCATTCTGCCACCAGCTTGTTCATTAAGAGATTTTTTGAACTTATTGTCTCCCATTACTTTTTTAAGTTTAGTTTTAAACTCTTCAGGAGATACTTTAATCTCATCTTCTGTAAATTTGGAAAATGCCAGCATTTCCGCATCGTACAAAGCCCTATTAGTAGTACTATTCCATTTACCTGTATTGGTTTTAAATATCGCAAAAGAGTTGTTATCTAAATATTTATTAATTAAATTTATTGTTTTATCAAATAAGTCTGATAACTTTTTCAAATCTGATTCAGAAAGGTTTCTATTATATTCCATGTAATTAGTTAGAAAAAAAGATAGGTTTTCAAATTGCTGAACTCCGTTATAATACGCAAAAAAACGAAGCACAAGTTCTTCATGAGCCATATTCTTTTGATCATTTTTTAATCTTAATTTAAGCATTTCACGAAATAAAGGTCTTGAAGCTAATTCTTTAAGCAAATCATTAAAAGGTCCTCTGAGAGTATTATTTCTGATTTCTTGAGGTGTAAGTTGAATACTACCTAAATTTAAACGTTCAAAAACTTCATATTTTACTTCTTCATCTGATTCATTAAGAATTACAATCGCTCTAATTGATCTTTTTCTAATTTCATTTCTATCTTTTTCTTCGAGTTCCGAATATTTTTTGCCATTTATATCATCACGAATTTTTAATCCATTAAGTGGAAATTCATCTTCAATAAATCTATGGAAAGTGCGTAGACGTTGTTGTCCATCAATTACTTCATACTTCAATGTTTCAGCCTGCTCGGCAAAATAAATTACAGGTATGGGAATGTTTAATAGCAGTGATTCTATAAGTCTTGAGCATTTATTTTGTGAAGAATCATTTGTATCCCAAATATAATTTCTTTGATAAGCTGGTTTTAAGTCTATGTCTTTGGATTGAATTTTATCTACTAAGTCTTGAACAGAATAATCATATGGTTGTGCTAATATACGTCTAGGAGTTTTCTTTTTTGTCATTTTTTTCTTATTAATCTAATTTGTAATTTATTAAGTTTGAAAATTTCATATAAAAACGATATAACGCGATGCTCAACTTTAATTTTAACTCATTATATTTTCTAAGCCAGGTAAATATCGTTATCCAGTATTCACCAAAAATATAAAATTCAATAACTTATAAAAAGTTGAGTATCGCGTTAATATAGTATTATTACTTTAATTTGTCAACTTCTAAAATTAATGTATTAAATAACATATAAAACTACAACTCTTGGTAATTGCTCAATCCCCCTAAATATATGTAACCAATTGAATTTAAAGTTAATTTTTAATGAATAAAATCAACTATTTATTAATTTTGGGTAGTCCTGAATAATGTAGTGTTTTTTCTAAAAAATTCGTTAAAATATAAAGTACTTAACAAAATTACAACTACTTTGTGTAGGGCTACTAATATTTTTAATTATTGTTACTTCTGTAAAGTTTTTAATTTTTTCTGAAGTTTAAGTGCATATGATTTTATTTTTATATGTTCTTTTTTTGTAACTGCCTACGATGAT
>JAGLFE010000147.1 GCA_023144675.1 Thiomargarita sp.
TGGCATGATTGCTTTTGCCTCCAGTTTAGACCAAGGCGGTCCAATGGGACATAGTGCCGAAGATACTGCCTTGTTGCTAAATGTAATGGCAGGATTTGATAAAAAAGATTCAACTTCTTTAGAACATCCCAAGGAAGATTATACCCAAAATTTAAATAACGATATTGCGGGATTAAAAATTGGTTTAGCTAAAGAATATTTTGCTGAGGGCTTAAATCCAGAAATACGCCAAGCTTTAGAAGTTGCGCAACAGCAATTAGAACAGGCGGGAGCTACTTTTCACGAAATTGAGTTGCCGCATAGTCATTTGTCGGTTCCAGTTTATTATATTATTGCTCCTGCCGAATGTTCCTCCAATTTATCCCGCTATGATGGAGTACGTTTTGGACATCGCTGTGCAAGCCCACAAGATTTAACAGATTTATATGAACGCACCCGTTCCGAAGGTTTCGGCGAGGAAGTTAAACGCCGAGTGATGATTGGAACTTATGCCCTATCAGCTGGTTATTATGATGCTTATTATTTAAAAGCGCAACAAATTCGTCGCTTGATTCGGGATGATTTTATTGCCGCCTTTAAGCAAGTTGATATTATTTTAGGTCCGACTACGCCTACGCCAGCCTTTAAAATTGGAGAAAAAACTCATGACCCAATTACCATGTATTTATCGGATATGTACACGATTTCCACAAATTTAGCTGGTTTGCCTGCGATTTCAGTTCCAACTGGCTTGGTAAATAATCGTCCAATTGGCTTGCATTTAATTGGTAATTATTTAAAAGAAGCGCAATTATTAAATGTAGCTCATCAATATCAACAAATGACAAATTGGCATCAACAATCACCTAAAATAGCTTCAATATGACCGAACTAGAACAATATGCAAATTCATTAGGGCAATTATTGCGAGAAAAAGCTTGGCGTTTAGTAACGGCTGAATCTTGTACTGGCGGCTGGATAGCGCAGACTGTTACCAGTGTTAATGGTAGTTCCGATTGGTTTGATTGCGGTTTTGTTAGCTATTCCAATACTTCAAAACAAGCTTTATTGGGAGTTAAAACGGAAACTTTGGAACAATATGGAGCAGTTAGTAAACCAGTTGTTTTAGAAATGGTGCAAGGTGCAATTTCCCAAAGTCAAACCCAAGTTGGAATTGCAATAAGTGGAATTGCCGGTCCTGGTGGCGGAACTGAGGATAAACCAGTTGGAA
>JAGLFE010000148.1 GCA_023144675.1 Thiomargarita sp.
GTATAATTAAAAGCTATAGAAAGTAAGTTTTTGGCACAGGCATTATCTATTTCAAGAACTTTTAGGTAGTCCTTATATAGGTATTGCTAAACCTGTTAGGTCTTTGATACCTGACAGGTTTTTTGAGACCATCACTACTTTGTTCAGGACTACCATATTTTTTAACTTGGTAGATAGTTACTTTTAATTTATATAATTAACCCTCTCATGTAACTAAGTTTTACGAAAAATAAAGGATACTATATGAAATTGCACAAAAATAATTTAAATTTTTAATTTGCAATAAATTCAACATTTTACATTTTTAACCCTTTATTGGCATTACAAATAAATTTTTTCGTCTTTTAAAATAGGGCTAAGAAAAATTAATGGCAAAATTAAATTATTCAAATCATAAAAATCACCAAATTCAACATTTAACATTTATTAATAAGTTAGAAGGTATTAAACAGGAATCTAAAGAAATGAAGGACGAACGTCTCTATTTAATTCTTAAAGTTGAGCATGAACTAACAGATTGGCTAATTCAACATTATAATTACTGTGATAAACAATTTGAAATATTTTTAGAAGAAAATAGTAGTTTAAAGGTTCTTGGTTTTACTCAGTAGACATCTTTCCTAAATAAATTTTTACTTTATATTTCAATAATTTACAAAAACAGATAAAGTAGTACTGATTGATATAAAAGCATTTTTAATTATTTAGGAAAGATGTCTAGTAGTTTCACCTCATATAATCCCAAAAAACCTCTCCCAAATGCCAAGCTATTTTATCAACTCCATCCTTTATTTGTTGACGGCAACTGGTACCATTAGCAACAATAATCGCATCACTTGGAACTTGTCGAATCGCTGGAAATAATTGCATTTCCCCAATTTGCATGGATAAATCATAATGTTCATAACCAAACGATCCTGCCATACCGCAGCAACCTGCTTTAATTGCCTTAACTTTTGCGCCAGGTAAGTATTTAAGGGCTTCCAAGCTAAGATTCGCCGCTATTGATGCTTTTTGATGGCAATGTGTATGCACCCACAAAGATTTTTCTTGATAACGAAATTGGCTTTTATCTATATTTCCCGCTTCTAATTCTTGTAAAATAAATTCCTCAAATAGTTTAGCTCTTTGGTTTAGTAAGGAAAGTAATTGCTTTTGTGCAGGTTCTAACAAATCAGTCGCTTCATCTCGTAAAGTTAATAGTTCAGATGGTTCTATTCCAATTATAGGTGCATCCGATGAAAATAAATCGATTGATTTTAATAGCTGTTCAATAGCTTTTTTAGCTGGTTTTAATAGCCCTTGACTAATTAACAAACGGGGCGAATTTTTTAAAAAAATTGGTTTAACTGCATAAGAATTATGTTGCAAAAATTGAATAATCGCTTGTCCAATTTGAGGTTCATGGTATTGAGTAAAAATATCGCATAGAATAATTACAGTTTTATTTTGGGGATTAACTGAGTTTTTTTGCCACCAACCTTGTAAAGATTGCTTTTTTATCAGCGGAAGTTGACGTTGTGGAGAAATTTTTAGCCAGGTTTTAATAATAGGCTGATTTGAGATAAAATTACTAATATTAGGCAAAAAAGAACCCATATATAATATCGTGGCATAATAACGCATTATCCATATTTTAAAGGGCATACCTTTTTGCTGATAATAATGATTTAAAAATTCCGCTTTTAAACGAGCAATATCGACATTAGCTGGGCATTCTGATTTACAAGCTTTGCAAGATAAACATAGGTCTAAAGTCTTTTTTAATTCTTCGCTGGCAAATTCGCTAATATAATTATCAGCATAAAGAGCTTGTCTTAATAAATTAGCGCGTCCACGAGTAGAATAATATTCTTCTTGGGTAACTTGATAAGATGGACACATAGCTCCTTCAGCAGTTAAACTTTTTCTACAAACTGCGCCACCATTACATTTTTCAGTAGCGGCGATTAAATTTAAATCCTTTGACCAATCAAATTGGGTGGTAAATTCAAGCGTTTCCTTGCCACCAGCACGTAAATTTTGTTCAATAGGTAAATAATTAATGATTTTATTAGGATTGAAAATATTATTTGGATCAAAAACCTGTTTAATTTTAGTTAATAATGAATAAATTTCTTGCCCTAATATTTGTTTAATATAAGGTGAACGTACTCGTCCGTCTCCGTGTTCACCAGATAAAGAACCTTTAAATTTAGCCACTAACTCAGCTATTTCATTTGCTATTTTTATGAATTTTTGCTTATCAATTGGGTCGCTTAAATCAAATTCAGGACGTAAATGTAGTAAACCAACTGAAACATGACCATAATAAACGCATTCAGTTTGGTAATATTCCATGATTTGACGTACTTGGTCAATATAAATCACTAAATCGGGAATAGCTACAGCAGTATCTTCTATTACAGCAACCGCTTTCTTTTTTGCCACCTTACCCATTAGCAAGTTAAAACCAGCTTTTCGTACTGCCCAAACTTTTTCTATATCTTGCCCTTCAATAATGGGATGAGCATAACCCAATTTTTTTTGTTTTAAATCTTGAATTAATTGCGTTGCGGTTTTGGTTAAACTAGCAATATTTTCTCCAAAAAATTCAATAACCAATACAGCTTGTGGGTCGCCCTCAATCCAAAAGCGATTGCCTTGTTGAATTAAATTATTTTTGCTGCAATCTAGGATTTTTTTGTCAATTAATTCAATTGCGGCAGGATGATGTTGTAATATCATATTAACCGCATACATTGAGCGCATTAAATCATAAAAATGCACGCAAATTAAAATTTTATGTTTTGGAGTTGGGATTAATTGTAAAGTTGCTTCGGTGATTAAGGTTAAAGTGCCTTCAGAACCACAGATGAAAGGGGCTAAATTAAACGGTTTTCCCAATTTATTCCATGGTTGATGATTAAGTAAATAATCTAGGGCATAACCAGTATTGCGGCGAATAATATCAGGACGCGGATATTGGTTCTTTATTAAGGATTGATTGAACTCAACTGTATTATAAACCGTTTGATAAATCTGACCTTCTAAATCATTTTGGGTTAATTTATTTTCCAATTCAGATTGATTTAGTGGAGCAAAGCGAGCCATCGTACCGTCAAATAATACCACTTCTAATTCAAGCAAATGATCACGAGTTGTACCGTAAATAAGGGAATGAAGACCACAAGCATTATTGCCAATCATGCCACCAATCATGCAACGATTAGAAGTGGAAATATCTTGGGAAAATTTGAGCTGGTGGTTGGCAACGAATTGGTTTAACTCGTCTAAAATTACTCCTGGTTGTACCAGAATGGTATTATTTTCAACTTCGCCAATAATACGAGTCATGTAACGGGAAACATCAACAATCATGCCATTACCGACACATTGTCCAGCAGTACTAGTTCCAGCTGCTCTAGGTATAAGTGGAATATGATGCTGATGAGCAAATTTAACTATTTTTATGCAATCATCTTTGTTTTTAGGACGCACAACCGCTCGAGGAATTTCTTCATAAATAGAAGCATCGGTTGCATATAAACGCCTTGAAACTAAATCAGTTAATAAATCTCCTGCAATATATTGAGCTAAATCTTGGTATAAATCATTATTCGCCATTAGTATTTATTTTTATGAAACTTCTACTTAAAGATTATTTAGATTGTTACTTAATTTCGGTAAAGTAAAATAAAAGACGCTACCTTTACCAGGTTCACTTTCGACTCCCACTTTTCCTTGTAACCTTGAAATAATACGTTGCACAATAGAAAGACCTAAACCATGACCTTCTGCAGAACCCTTATGGAGTCGAGTAAAAGGGGTAAATAATTTAGCACTAGCTTGTTTATCAATACCATCTCCATTATCACGTACCCAAAAACGAACGGCGTTAATTTCTTCGGTTGCACCCAATTCTAAAATAGGTGGTTTTCCACCATATTTTAAGCCATTATTTAGATAATTTACCCAAACCTCTTCTATCCAAGGAGCATAACCCATAACCACTGGCCAATTGTCAGGCATAATTAATTTGGCTTGATGTTGTTTAATCATATTTGCTAAACGCTGTTCGACTTGATAAATAATATCACTCATATTTAATGCGGTTAAATCTATTTCTTGCCGTTTAGTGATGCTAGATAAAAGTAGTAGTGCATTGATAATACTAATCATTTTTTTACTAGAACTAAAAATATTATTTAAACATACTTTCCCTTCAGTACCCAGATTAGAAGCATATTCTTCCGCTAAAAAATCAGTCATGGTCATTAAATTACCTAATGGATTTTTTAAATCATGTGCAACCGTATGTGAAAAGGCATCTAATTCTGCATTTATTTGTTTTAATTCAATATTTTTTGTTGCTAATTCATTATTTTTATATTTTAATTCTTCATTTTTTAGTTGCAATTCATGTTGCAAATTACGGATGGTAATATGGGTGTTAATGCGTGCCAGAACTTCTTCTTGTCTTATTGGTTTGGTAATATAATCAACTGCACCTAAATCAAAGCCTTTTACTTTATCTGTTGTTTCTGATAAAGCTGACATAAAAATGATAGGAATATCCTGAGTTTTAACATTTGATTTTAATATTTTGCAGGTTTCAAAACCATCTATGCCTGGCATCATAATATCTAATAATATTAAATCTGGGCTTTCATAATTAACTAATTCCAGTGCGCTACTTCCATCTCGTGCAACTAATACTTCAAAGTTATTTTCATCTAAAAAACTAAATAATGTACTAATATTTTCAGGAATATCATCTACAATTAAAATTTTTACAGTTTGTTTTATCATCATTATTACGCTATTTGATGTAGGGTTTAACAAATTCTTTCAATTTAATCATTTCAAAATTTTTTGCCAATATTTCTATTTGTTGGGCAAATATTGCTAAATTTTCATCTTGTTGTTCTAATTGTTGGGTATAAGTTATAATTTTTTTGATATTGCCACTCATAATTAATTTAAATAAAGTATTTGCTTGCGCAGAAGAAGGTGCAATCATTTTATCCGATTGTAACTTATTAGCTGAAACTGGTATTGAATTTTCAACTATCCATTTTATGGGTAAATGAGTTTTTAATAAAGTTAATAATATATCCGTCCGAATTGGTTTGGCGATAAATTCATTGCAACCAGCGGCTAAACTCATTTGTCTGTGATGTTCAAATACATTGGCGGAATTAGCAATAATAATTAATTCTTTTTTTAGTTTAGACGCTCGTATTTTTTTAGTAAGTTCAAAACCATTCATAATGGGCATGAATAGGTCGGTAATAATTGCATTTAAATTATTATTTAGGGCTATATTTAAGGCTTCTTCGCCATTACTAGCTTCTAAAACTTGAAAATTTAAATCTTGTAATAAATCCACTAAAAAAGCTCTATTTTGCCATTTATCATCAACCACCAAAATAGAAAGAGCTTGCTCAGAATCAGTTTTAATATTATCAGTTCTTTGATAGCCAATTATATTATTTTGTTGAGAAGATTGTATTTGAAATGATTGAGTTATTTTAGGTAAAGGTATTTCAAACCAAAATATACTTCCAACATAAGATAAACTTTCAACTTGCAATTGCCCTTGCATCATTTCAACTAATTGTTTAGTAATAGATAAACCTAAACCAGTTCCTTCCATTTGTTGACTTTGTTCGCCGACTTGTTGGAAAGGCAAAAAAATGGTATCTAATTGCTCGATTGGAAGACCAATACCAGTATCTTCCACTTCAAAACGAATTTTATTATTATAATAAATACTTCTAAAGGTAATACCACCAATATTAGTGAACTTAACTGCATTACTTAATAAGTTTAACAAAATTTGACGTAATCTTTTTTCATCTGCATAGACAATAGTTGGAATATCATACAGTATTTCAAAAGAAAATTGAATGCCTTTTTGTTTTACTCGTATTTTAATTAAATCGGTAATATTTTTTAGACAATCAAGTAAGTTAAAATGGCTAGGAACTAATTCTAATTTACCCGCTTCAATTTTAGATAAATCCAAAATGTCATTAATCAAAGTTAATAAATGTTCACTGCTACGATGAATAACATTAATTCCTTCTTGCTGTTTATCATTTAAGGATTTATCTCGTTTTAAATTTTGGATATAACCTAAAATGCCATTGAGTGGAGTGCGTAATTCATGGCTCATATTGGCAAGAAATATGCTTTTAGCTTGATTAGCGATTTCAGCAATTTTTCGAGCTTCTTCGGCTGCTTTTTTAGCTTCTTCGGCATTAATAATAGCCTGTTGTAATTTAGTTTCAGTGCGTTTACGTTCTGTAATATCTCTTACAATAGCTACTAAAAAGCTTTCTCTATTTTTGGGAGAATCGGCTTGTTTCTGAGATAAATTTTTTCTAGCATTATATTTTTGTGCTAATGGAATAATAATATGTTGAAAAACTGCTTTTACTTGAATTAAGGTAGTATTTTTGTGTTGATAAATAGTTTCTTGAGTTAATGAAGATTGTTCACCAGTCAATAATGGAGATAAGTAATTACGAGTTTGTTCTTTAGTAAAATAGGGATTAATTTCTAAAGCAGTTTTTTGTAAAAGTTGTTCTTGGCTATAACCAAGCAGGTTAATTGCACCCTGATTAGCATAAAATATTTTAAAACTTTTATCATCAAACATAAATACGCAATCTAAAGTCATATCTAAAGTTTCTTTAAATTGACTTAATTCTATATTAGTTATTTCTAATTGTTCTTCGGCTATTTTACGTTCAGTAATGTTGGATAAAAATCCTTGATAATGGGTAATAATATCCTTTTTATTTCGTAGTATCCAAGTATGATCACATATCCAACATATTTCACCAGTTTTAGTAATAATACGATATTCTTGAGTAAAATTAGTGATTTTATGTTCTTGACTATATTGCTGTACTTCTGAAGCAACGCGTATCATATCATCAGGATGAATAATATCTGCAAATACGACCTTTTTAGATTTAAACTCATTGACTGTATATCCAAACTGTTCAATATTATTAGAAACGAACTCAACTGGCCAATTTTTCTTCGCTTGCCATAGAAAAATAATAATGGAACTACGATTAATAATATATTCTAATTCTCTTAAAGTATTAAATGAAACCTGTAAATCTCCGAACATATAATTAGAAGAATTAATTATTTTACCAAGTTTATCATAGCGTTCAAGTGGATTTAACGATTCAATAGCTTGGGCAAAATGTTTAAGTATCTTGTAACTTAGCCAAATAGCAAACAAAAAAGCTAATGCAGATAGATAAAGGCTAATCTTAATATCGTTAAAATAAAGGTAGCTGAATAATCCTACTGTTATAACTAATAAGATGCTAAAAGGTATAACTAATAAAATTTTCAGAAATATTTTTTCGATAAATTTTGGCATAATCTGAAAAGGTAAATTTTTATAGTAGTAAACGTATCATCAAAAAGTTGGCTAATTATGGTTGAATTGCATCTTATGACTATTGTTCAGTTCCAAACGACCGGTAAACTCGGTATTTTCTGTATTTAGTTGTTTAATTTCTTCTAAAAGCTGTTTTATAATTACTTTTAGTGATTCTAAGTCGTTTAGAAGTTCTTTCATTTTTTTAGTTTAACATTTTTTCTTTTTTTTTGTGAATTTGAGAATCAATATCGGATTGCCATCTGTATCGAATGGTTGTAATTCTTCTTTTGTTATCAAAATACCTACTTCATTACAAACTTTCTTCCATCTTCATCATACTTCCTTTCTAATTTTATTGTTACTGTCTAAGGTTAATTCTTTATCATTTTGTGATATTATTATTAGCTATTTAGTTTTTCCTGGTTTTGATTTGTATTTTATATTGGGAAATTAACACCTCTGTTAGGAGTCAGAAAATGTTGCTATATTTAGGAAATATATCTAATTAATTGAATTTATTCAAAATAATACCTTTTGGAATTCGTCAATGCGCAAGTTCTAAATATATTCTCATTCACTAATTTACAATTCTATTAAAATATAACAAAGATTTTCTAGTAAAAATGAATCATCTCGCAATTAAAAGTTTTCGGATAAAAAATTTTAAAGCTATTAAAGATAGCGGTTTAATTGAACTCAAACCTTTAACAGTATTAATAGGTAATAATGGTGCTGGAAAAAGTAGTTTTATTGAAGGTTTAGAAATTTATCATGCTGTTATGAAAAAGGGTTTAACCACGATTATTAACCGCTGGCAAAATTTTAAGCAAATAGATAATCAAATTAACTATCAATCAGAAGCAATAGAACAAACTATTGATAATAGAAATTCTATTGCCTTAGAATTAGGTCAAGATATTGATAAATTAATGACTTTTCGGTCTAATATTGATATTACACTTGAGACCGAGAATAAACCTATTATTCATAATGAAATGTTGTTTTTTGATAATGAACTTATAGTCGAACGCCAAATTGGCAATAAATTCTATTTTCCCGAAGCTGAATCATTTAAATTTTCTGCCCCCGCTGGTAATGAATTCTCGATTTTATCAAAACATAATTCAGCATTGTGGGCAGCATTATCTCGTTATATTAACAGCATTCGTTCACATAATACTTCTGCTATGCTAATAAAATGGTTGGAAAATATTAATAAAAATAAACATTTTTGGGATAGTTTTGATTGGCAATTCATAAATCTTGAGTCAAACAATATTGAATCTACAGAAACCTCAAAAAGGAAAATAAGCGATAATAAATTAAACCAAAATGGTTCTAATATTGCGCGCTATTTACTGAATATTCAGCGTAGCCAAACTGATATTTACCAACAAATCTTAACTATATTGCAATCAATATATCCTCATATAAAAGATTTACAAACTAAAGTATCCCCACAAATGGGAACTAATGTTTACCTCGAAATTACTGAAATTAATGGTAAAATTCCCCAATGGCAATTGTCAACGGGCATTTTAAAGATGATTAAACTATTGGCGGTATTATGCCATCCCAATCCACCGCCTTTAATAATTATTGAAGGAATAGAAGTTGGATTAGATCCCCATGCAATTAAAACCATGATTAAACAAATAATTAAATTAACCAGTGCAAGCAAAACACAGATTATTATGACTACGCATTCACCTTATTTAATTAATTTATTAGCATTGGAAAATATAATTTTAGTAAAACGAAATCAAGCAGGTAATTCTACTTTTAATAATGTAACTAGCAAAGAAGAAATTCAGTCTGTACTGTGATTTTTTATGATTTAATTGATAGGCTTATAATTTTTGAACATAAACTTAATTTTTCAACGTTCTTTAGCATCTAATTATTTATTGTTTTGTAACTGCCTACCAAGTTAAAAAATACATATAAAATGTAGGATGCTG
>JAGLFE010000149.1 GCA_023144675.1 Thiomargarita sp.
CATTTTCGACTTTAATTTTTATAATGATATTATGATTAAGTATTGGAGTTTGAGGTTGGCTATTAGCTTGTAATGAAATTATAGTATGGATACTTCCTCTATCTAACTTAGGATTTTGACTATATTGACTAACCTCAGCAACTGAATGCGAAATATAATCATTAAGTTCTTGAAAATCCAAAAGTTTATCATTATTACGGTCAGCCTTACCAGCTAAAGCTTGAGCAAAAAACCAGCTTAATGCACCATGTGCTTTGCCTTTAAATGTCATTTCACATACTTCTAAAGTGTCATTATCAACTGCTGTAATAAATGTAACATGAGGTAATTTTTCCTTCTCATCTCCTTTTGTATAAAAATAGGTATTCTTGGTTGTAAAAAATCTTTGGTTTGCCTTAATCAATTGTTGAGGAATAGAGCGGGAAGAACGACAATTGCCAGAACGTGTCAAGAAACCATAGGAATGACAGGAATCAGCTAAAAATACGATTTTAAATTTATTGGCTTTAGAAAATAGTTCGGTTAGTTCATCATCTCTAATCATTTTATCATATAGAACCAATGTTTCATCTTCTCCATTGTTTCCAACATTTTGTTCATCAAAAGGAATAATATCTTTAACATGACTACCATGACCTGCATAGGTAAATATTAATGTATCGCCAGCGTTAGCTTGTTTAACCATATTATTCCAAGCTTGTTCTACATTCCCACGAGTTGCTTGTGCATTAAGTAACACCCGTTCATTTGGTATATTAACCTGAATACGGCGTAAAGCCTCTACAATAATTTTAGCGTCATTGACTGCCCCCTCTAAATTTTCATAATCTGGATATTCATTAATACCAACTACTAAAGCATGTTGAAGGGCAAAACTAGAAACAGAATTAAATATAAAGAATAAGCTTAATATCCAATTTTTTAGATACATTTTTATAACTCCTTAATAATAGAACTTGAAATTACTATTTAAATCACAATAGTTAATTTGAGATTAATTTTTTTGTGAAAAATAGGTGAAAAGTGAAGCATATAATAATTTTTGTTTGTTTAATATTATTGTTTAGTAATTGTACCACAACTCCAACTAAAACTATAGCTGAATTAGAACATGTTGTTTATATAGATGTAACAAAGTTTGATGATGATTTAGCAGATTCTACATATGCACAATTAGATAAAATTACGATTACAACTATAGCTCCAATATCTATTAATCAGATACCACCTCGATTAGAAAAATGGCTTACTTTTATGCAAGATAGAGATGGTAAAATAGAATTTGAACCAAAACTAAAAGTTAAAGCTATAGGTTGGATGCTTGGAGTCTTACCTACAATATTTTATCGCATAAAAAATGAAATATTATATGGTGCTATTGGTTATTATAATGCTAAAATTTTTTATAATTTTGAATCTGGTGAAATTGATAAAATTGAATTTATCAAAAAATCAGAAAATTAATTATTTGACTTTATATTTCAAAGTTGTAATTGTCCATTGCACTGTATTATCTGCGTTTTTAGCTAAATTGTGATGTAGTTGTTTAGTAATTGCTGAATCACTTTTTGAAGTAATTTGGCTAAAAGTAGTAGCTAATGCGTTTTCTAATATTGCTAACTTATTGTTATTATTGACAAGTAAAGCGACTAATAATCGTTCTCCTGATGTTTGTGAAGCTTTTAAACGAAAACCTGAATAAATATTGGTTGGAATAATACGTCTTTTATCGGCAATTATTCTAACACTTTTTTTAGAACTATAGGGATTAGGATATAAACGGATTAAATCAGTATCACTTGTTGTATTAGTATCGAATAACAGTAGAAAACCACTTTTATCGCTATTAATTTCAATTTGCATATCTTGTCCTGATTGTAAAAAATTACTAGGCAATATATTTAATT
>JAGLFE010000015.1 GCA_023144675.1 Thiomargarita sp.
GCTTTTCCCCAAGCTAAAATTGATGCGGTGGATATTTCAATAGAGGCTTTAGAAGTAGCAAACAAAAATATTGAACGTTATTCGCTAAAACAGCGTGTTAAAACTATTCGCTCCGATTTATTTTCCAATTTAGAACAAAAATATGACCTAATTATCTGCAATCCACCTTATGTTGATAATACAGAATTACAAGCAATGCCAGCAGAATATCATCATGAACCTAAATTAGGATTGGAAGCAGGTGAAGATGGTTTATTGTTTGTAAAACGTATTTTGCGGGAAGCTTCTAAATATTTGAATGATGAGGGCTTATTAATTGTTGAAGTTGGTTTAAGTCAAACTCAATTAGAAATAGAATATCCCAAAGTTGCGTTTTTATGGCTTGAATTTCAACGTGGCGGAACTGGCGTATTTTTATTGACTGCCGACCAACTGCGTAAATATGCAGATTATTTATAATAATATTTTATGATGCTCAAAAATGCTTAGATTAAAGTTTATTGCACTTTTTATTTTAGTAATTATTGTTGCATTAATCGCTATAACAGTTGGTAGTATTAATATACCATTTTTTGTAGTTATTAAAATATTATTAGCGAATATATTACCCAATAACTGGATTGAAACTCAAACGATTAGCCAAACTAATCAAGTTGTGGTTTGGTTGATACGAACTCCACGAATAATTGTAGCCGCTTTAGTGGGAGCAGCCTTGGCAATGGCTGGAGCGCAAATGCAGGGCTTATTTCAAAATCCGCTGGCTTCTCCTGGTATTATCGGCACCAGTTCTGGCGGAGCTTTGGGAGCAGTAATTATTTTAGCGACTGGCTTGGCAAGTCATTCAATTTTATATATCCCAATTTTTGCTTTTATAGGAGCTTTGTTATCGCTTTTCACCGTTTATATGTTGGCAACTGAACGAGGGCAAACTTCAATTGCTACTTTATTACTGGCTGGAATTGCAGTAAATGCCTTAATTAATGCCCTAACTTCTTTTATTATTACTTTTTCATGGTTAGAATATGAAATTTCACGGGAAATGGTATTTTGGTTGATGGGTGGATTAGATAATCGAACTTGGTCTCATGTTTGGATGTGCTTACCAGGTATATTTATTGGCGGATTTATTGCCTTATTATATACACGGGAACTAGATATTTTACTGATGGGATCAGAAACAGCCAGTTCATTAGGAGTGGAAGTGGAAAAAGTAAAGCTAATTATCTTGACCAGTGCGGCTTTATTAACTGGAACTGCGGTTGCGGTTAGCGGAGTAGTGAGTTTTGTTGGTTTGGTAATTCCACATATTGTCCGTTTAATTATCGGTCCCAAACACCGCTATTTAATTCCCGCTTGCGCCTTAACTGGAGCCATTTTTGTAATTCTCACCGATTTATTAGCTCGAACCTTAAATCGACCAGAAGAAATTAGATTGGGAATTTTAACTGCCATATTTGGTGCGCCATTTTTCCTATATTTATTGTTAAAACAAAGGCGTAAATTAAATTATTTATGAATACTTTAGTTTTGGAAAAAGTTGGTATTCAAATTGATAATAATTGGCTAATACGTTATGCTAGTTTAGAAATTCAATCAGGTCAATTTATCACTTTTTTAGGAGCTAATGGGGCGGGAAAAACAACTTTACTACGATTATTAGCAGGTTTATGGCAAGCAACGGCGGGACAAGTTAGTTTAAATGGTAAAATTTTACAATCATTTAAACGGCGGACTCTGGCACAACAAATTAGTTTTGTTCCTCAACATAGTTTAATTAATTTTGCTTTCACGGTACAAGAAATTATTACTATGGGACGCAATCCATATTTGGGACGTTTCTGTTCTGAAAGCCAATATGATCATGATTGTGTGCAATACGCCATGGAAAAAACTGATGTTGCGCATTTGGCGAAGCGGTTTATTAACGAACTTTCGGGTGGGGAACGACAACGAGTTATGATTGCCCGTAGTTTGGCGACTCAAGCTCCAATTATTTTACTTGATGAACCAACCGCTAGTCTTGATATAGAACATACTTTGGAAATTTTTGCTTTATTAAAAAGTTTGGTGGCTGAAAATAAAACTATTGTGCTGTCAATACATGATATTAATACCGCTATTCGCTATGCTGATCAAGTGGTGTTAATACATCAAGGGCGTATTTTCGCTAATGGTTCGCCCGAAATAGTATTAACAAAACCAGCATTTGCAAAAGTATTTAATATTAATGCTGAAAATATATTTAATTCTAATAAAAATAAACAATTCTTTTTTACAAAATTAACTTAATAGTCTTTAAAAAAAAAATTGTAAATTATCAGTAGAAACAAGATATTCTTTGTCTCTACAACCAATTAGCTAAAACTCTATAAATTCAAGCAAAAATAGCAATTAATTTTCGGCAATTACCTGTACGGTTACATAAGTATCCACATCAGTATGTAAATGTATTGCAACATCGTACTCGCCTATTTGTTTAATAGGACCATCAGATAAACGAATTTCATGCTTAGAAATTTTAATTCCACCTTCATTAATTGCTTGTGCAATATCAGAGGCACTGACGGAACCAAATAATTTGCCTTCAAGCCCTACTTTACCAGCAATTTCAACAATAATTTCTTGCAATTGCTCGGCTCTATCTTTAGCTGAGGTTAAAGAATCTAGTTGAGCTTTTTCAAACTCAGCATGACGATGTTTAAATTCAATCATATTTTCTGGCGAAGCTAATATTGCTTTACCTTTAGGAATTAAATAATTACGTCCATAACCATTTTTAACTACAACTTGATCACCTAAACTACCTAAATGCTTTATTTTTTCAAGCAGAATCAATTCCATTTTTCAACCGCTCCTGTTTTAATAATCATGCGAATCAGAATAAGGTAATAACGCCAAGTAACGTGCTTTTTTAATTGCCCTAGTCAATTGTCGCTGATATTTAGCTTTTGTACCTGTAATACGACTGGGTACAATTTTACTTGTTTCTGTAACATAACCTTTGAGAATAGCCAAATCCTTATAATCAATTTCTGTAATACCTTCAGAGGTAAAACGACAATATTTTTTACGACGAAAAAACCGTGATGACATATACATAAAGTTAAATCTCCTAGTTTTCTATTTCTCGGTTATCTGTTGCAGTATTATCTACTTTTTTATCAACCCGTTCATCATAAAATGATTCAGTTCTATCATCATCATCATCATCATCTTCGGCATCTTCATCATCTTGTTTAATTAATGGCGATGGCTCAGTAATTGCCTTCTTTTCCAAAATAATTAAATGACGAATAACAGCATCATTAAAACGAAAACCTTCTGCCAATTCACTTATTGTAGCTGGTTCACATTCGATATTCATTAAAATATAATGTGCTTTATGTACTTTTTTAATAGCATAAGCTAATTGGCGACGACCCCAGTCTTCAAGGCGATGGATTTTACCACCTTGTTCTTCTACTAAAGACTGATATCGATCAATCATAGTTGGCACTTGTTCGCTTTGATCAGGGTGAACAAGAAATACAATTTCGTAATGTCTCATAATACTCCTTATGGATTAACTGCTAGCTTTATTATATAATAACTTATAAAGCAAGGAGGTGAATATTTAATATGTTAAAATATAAAACTGTTTATTATAATAAAATTTAAAATAAATAGCAAGTATTATCTTAATTTTTATAAAAAACTTAATTTTAAAATAACTAAATTATACATTATTATAAAATATTTGTTAATTTATAATATTATTAAAAAAACATTATTTCCAATAAAACTTATTTTTAAATAACTTATGGCAGAAAAGTTAAACTTTTTACTTAGATATATCGAACTTATTTTATACAAAACTTATGCGGATTTAAAAGCAGAAACGGAACGGACTTATTTAGGTTTTTTATGGTGGATTTTTGAACCAATCTTATATATGTCGGTTTTTTACATATTTTTTGGAATACTTTTGGGACAAAGTACAACTGATTATGTGCCTTTTTTATTAATCGGATTAACCGCTTGGCAATGGCTAAAATCATGCTTATCACATGGTGCTGAAACCATTTTAGGCGCATCCAATTTAATGCAACAAATTTATTTACCCAAAGTCATATTTCCTATCATTTTAATTTTGAAAGATACAGTAAAATTTCTTTTTATATTATTTTTATTACTTATATTTTTATGGATTTATGGTTATACAATTGGCATAGCTTATTTAGCCTTACCCGTGGTGTTAATTATACAACTTTTATTTACCACCGCCCTGGTATTTTTTTTAGCAGCTATTATCCCATTTTTACCTGATTTACGGTTTGTGGTAGAAAATATTTTATTGGCACTATTTTTTATGTCTGGCGTTATGGTTAGAAGTGATGTTATACCAGAAGTTTATAAAAGTTTCTATTATTTAAATCCCATTGTAACTATTATCGAATCCTACCGTAATATCTTAATGTACAACATTTGGCCAGATGGATCAACCCTATTTATAATTACCATTGGTTCATTAATTGGTATTTGGTTGAGTGCCACAATTATTAAAAAATTTGAGTATATTTATCCTAAAATTATGTCATGAAAATTACACAACAAAATTCTCCAGTTTTATCCCTACGTAATGTTGGCGTGTTTTATAAACGTAATCGAGGTGTTTTTGGTGAACCCTTTTGGGCATTTAAAGATATTTCGTTTGACCTTTATCATGGGGAAACTTTAGGCATTATTGGACGTAATGGAGTAGGAAAAAGTACTTTATTACGCCTAATGGCTGGCATCATTAAACCTAATACTGGTACTTTTATCAATAATGGTTATACGGTGTCTTTATTATCTTTGCGACTAGGTTTTATTCCCTATTTAAGTGGGCGAAAAAATGCCATATTAAGTGGTATGTTTATGGGACTTCGTAAAAAGGATATTAAGGCTAAAATGGATGCTATTATTGACTTTTCCGAGTTAGGCGAATTTATTGATCAACCAATTGCAACTTATTCATCAGGAATGATAGCTCGCTTGGGTTTCTCAGTTGCTTTTCAAGTTGACCCAGATATTTTATTGATTGATGAAGTATTAGGTGTTGGAGATACTGAATTTAGTAAGAAATCAACTAAATTAATGCAAGAAAAGATTCGTTCCAATCGAACTATTGTTTTTATTTCGCATAATGCACATCTAGTTCAACAGTTATGCAATCGTATAGTTTGGATAGAAAATGGAGTTAGTAAGGCAGATGGTAATCCTAAAAAAGTTTTGAAAATGTATCATCATTCCTTGCATTTGAAGTAATAATTTCTTTTTAGAAATAGGAAAAAATTATCTTTTTTAGGTTATATGTATTAATGATGATGTTCTAATGGTTCTGTTTTCCCAACTGCACTAAAGCGTAGAAAACTAGCTTGTAAATTGGCTTCAGAATCAATTAGGAACTGTCCAGATAATACAATATCATCATTAACTTTAAGTCCAGATAAAATTTCAACTTTGGCTTGACTACGCATACCAGTTTTTACTTCTACTGGTTCAAACCGACCTTCGCTTAAAGCCCTAATCACAGTTTTGCGTTCACCAGTTACAATTAAAGCTTGTTGAGGAATAGTTAAGACATTTTTCTTTGGTTTGCCATGAATTACAGCTTGAGCAAACATATTTAATTTCAATATCCCATTCGGATTATTAAAACCTAATCTGACTTTTAAAGTTCTAGTTTTTATTCCTAATTCTGGATAAATAAATTCTATTTTACCTTTAAATATTTTACTAGGTAAAGCTGGTATAGTAATTTCCGCTGATAAACCCTTTTCAACCCAAGCTAATTGATGTTCAAAAACTTCTGCTATAATCCAAATATCAGATAAATCCACAATCGTAAATATTTCCAAACCTGGTGTTACATACATACCTTCCCGAATATTGAAGCGAGTAATTACACCAGATTGGGGAGCAAAGATGGGAATATTATTAATAAAAGTATTTTTACGTTCAATTTTCTTAATAGTACTATCAGGAATTCCTAATAAACGTAACCGATTACGAATGGAATTGCGATATTCTTTACGATTTAAATTAGTACCTTTAATTGTAGTTCTCAAAGCCACCAAAAAATCCTGTTGTGCTTCCAAAATTTCATGAGAATACATTTCCAATAACTTTTGCCCGCGTTTAACCCAATCTCCCTCCCGTCGCACGGCAAGATTTTCTACCCAACCATTAGAACGTGCGTGAATATGAATCATTTTATCTTCATTATAAGTTACATAACCAACAGTTTTGATTATTTTTTGTAAAACTTGTCGTTTAACTTTTGTAGTTCTTATTCCCATTCTTTGAATAATTTCTGGGCGAATAGTAATAGTTTGATTGACAGAATCTTTATTAGCTTGCTGGTTTAAATTTGTTGATTTAAGCTCTTGTTTAACTAAATTCATGCCACAAATGGG
>JAGLFE010000150.1 GCA_023144675.1 Thiomargarita sp.
TTAATTTGCATTTAAAGTTTAATTGGTAGATAGTTACATATAATTAATAAACGCTCCAATTCTTAACTTAGTAGATAGTTATACATAAATAACAAAATTATACATAATGTTTATGTTCTTTACGGCGAGTACCAGACCTTTGAGTTATCACACCTTTAACCGCTTCCAAACCTGGAATTTTTAAAGTGGGATATTTATCATTCAATGATTTTAAGAAGTATTTTCCATTATCATCAATAACAAGTTGTCTAAAAATATATTCATCATCATAAACAGCAAATACATAAGAACCATTTTTAACTATTCCATTTGGCTCAATTATGATAATATGCCCTTCTTTAAATTCAGGAATCATACTATCGCCTAATACTCTAAGTGCAAACGGTTCACTTTCCGCACATGAATCCATATTTTAATTCCTATTGTTTAAATTTAAATTAATCATCATGCTTATATTCACCTTCTATAGTAATATTAGAATGTGGTTTTTTATTATGATTTTTTGTATGAGTATAACTATTAGCAGCATAAGATTGTAATAAAAAACGATTAATAACCCATTTTACAATATTTCTACGAATAATAGGAATTAAGCAAGCAAACCCTATGGCATCAGTAAAAAATCCTGGAGTTAATAATAAAGCACCACCCAATAAAATTAAAACGCCTTCTAATAAGGCAATAGCTGGCATTTGAGTTTGATGAAATGTATTTTGCAATTTTTTTAATGTGGCTAAACCTTGACTACGTAATAAGTAAGTACCTAAAACTGCAGTAAAAATAACTAATGCAACTGTAGGTAATACTCCAATAGCACTTCCGACCGTCATTAATAGATAAATTTCAAAAATGGGGACAATAATAAATAAAATTAATAAGATATGAAAAAGGTTCATAATTTTTTAGCGAAATTTAATGGTTTTAATATTTTTTCCAGCTTATAAATTATTGTGAACAACTAAATTGTTAATTGCTAATTATTTTTTGTATTTCATTTAACTATTCACTAAGTATTAAGCTGAAAAAATATTCCAAACTATTGAGTTATAAAGTTCAAATTATATAGATTTTCAACAAATAATACAATATTATATAATATTTGGCGCAAATCAGAATATTATTTTATCGTTTGCCTTTAGTAAAACCAATATAATTTGATTAAATAAAAGTTGTAGATTTGATTAAAGAAGAGTATTTAGACAATTTTTTATAATTATTTTACATATTCCCATTTTTTTGTTTCGCCAGTTAGCTCATAAATCAATTTAGAACGTTTATACGCTTGTTTTCTATAAAGTTGTATTTGAGATAAAACATGCCTACTTTGTTTTAATGCTTTAATTAGTTTATTAAAATAGATTCCATCAAAATCATCAGTTTTTTTATAAATAGAAAATGCTTTGTCCCAAAACTTGGATGCCTTACGATATTCACGATTTTTATATGAAAAAAGTGCCATATTATCAAATAATAAAGCACGATCTAAATCAAACCTAGTGTTATTAAGAATATTTGGTTGTTGATAAATTAAATATGCTTTATTAAATTGTTTCATTGTTGGTTTAATACAACCATATTTATATATTTTTATAGCTAACTTTTCATATTTTTTTGCCATTTTTACTTCTTTAATTTGTTGTTTTGTTAAATATATTTTATAAAAAATCCCGATAGAAAAAAATGCAATCACAAATATTTCTTCTAAAATAATTTCGCTGGGAGATAAAAATATTAATGTTCCAACGCATGATAAAATTAGAAAAATTTCTCTTAAAGCAATTAATTCCTTATCCTTAAAACAATAAGCCTCTATTTGACCTGAAATCCAAGTTAAAAGTTGTTTAAGAGCAAGCATGCGTAATATTTCTATAAAGCATATTATAGGGTTTTTAATTAATAAAGGAATTTTCCATATAAAATTTAAAAATGCTATTGGATGAAAAACAATGAATCTAGCTATAATATAAGTAGCAACAACCACAAATGAAAAACCAAGTAGTAAAAAATAAGTAATACTAGAAAATAATTGATAACTCATAGTTATTTCTCCTATTAAAAATATAAATAGTATTTCATAAAACATGCCAAATTATACATAATTGATTTTTAAAGAAATTTACTATAAATTAACTAATTTTAAATTTAACCACTGTTGCTGTTCAACATTTTTTAAGTTCTAATTAGTATATTTTGTTGATTTTAAAAGGATAATACAACTGCTGGTTTCAGCAATAATTGTTGATTTCAGCAATTACTTGATTGCTTTAAATTTACCCTGTATAATTATTAATATAAAAATTTAATTTATTTAAAATCCAAAAATTATGAAGATATTTAATTTATTATTACTCATTATTATTACTCTATATTCAACTTTTAGTTCTGCAACGCTATTAGTTCCTACCCCGCCATTAATATCGGCTAAAAATTATATTTTACAGGATTTTAAAACTGGTAAAATATTAATGGAAAAAAATATAGATGAAGTTATTGAACCAGCTAGTTTAACCAAATTAATGACCGCTTACATTGTTTTTCAGAAACTGAAAATTGGCGATATAAAATTAGATGCTTTGGTTTATATTAGTGAAAATGCGCAATATTCTAGTGAAAACACCTCCCGTATGTTTCTTGAAGCTCATACTAAAGTTTCAGTAGAACTGTTGCTTAAAGGAATGATTATTCAATCGGGTAATGATGCCAGTATTGCTTTAGCTGAATTTATTGGTGGCAGCGAGACAACCTTTGCCAGCTTAATGAATGAGCAAGCTAAACAATTTAATTTAAAAAATACCCATTATATGAATAGCACTGGTTTACCTGCTAAAGGGCATTATAGTAGTACTCGTGATATTGCTCGCATTGCTTACTTTTTAATTCGGCAATTTCCAGAATATTATCGGTGGTATTCACAAGATAAAATGACTTACAATAATATTACTCAAGAAAACCGAAATACATTATTACAGCACGATCCAAGCGTAGATGGAATTAAAACTGGTTATACTGATGATGCTGGCTATTGTTTAGCCGTATCCGCCAAACGAAGTAATATGCGTTTAATTTCCATTATTATGGGAACTGCAAGTAATAAATTACGTATTTCAGGCACCCAAAAAATGTTAAATTATGGATTTAGCTTTTTTGATACCTATTTTTTGTATGAAGCAACTAAAGCACTTGATATAGAAAAAATATGGTATGGACAAAGCACTCAATTATCGCTCGGATTAGAAAATAATTTATATATTACCATCGCTAAAAAACAATATAATTACCTACAAGCTACTGCTTATATCGACAAACATATTATGGCTCCTGTAAATGCTGGACAAAAATATGGTACATTAAAACTGTTTATGGGCAACCAATTAATTTTAGAACGTTCCTTAATTGCTCTTAATTCCATAGAGGAAGCTTCTTTATGGAAACGCTTGATGGATTATTTCTCATTATTTTTTCATTGATGGAATAAAAATATTTATCAATAAATAATAGCACCTGGTGTTATTGAATATAAAAATACTATATATCGCCTAGAAAATTAAATAAAAAATTATGATTGTTTATCTTAATGGTGAATTTTTACCTCTTGAAGAAGCACGCATACCTGTATTAGACCGAGGATTTATTTTCGGTGATGGTGTATATGAAGTAATTCCAGTTTACGATGGTCATCTTTTTAGACTGGAAGCACATTTACAACGTTTAGAAAATAGCTTAAATAGCATTAAATTAACAAACCCGTTTACGCAACAACAGTTGACTGATATTTTAGAAAACTTAGTTACCAAAAATAATGCGGGTGATCAATCTCTGTATTTGCAAATAACTAGGGGCGTATCCAAACGGGAACATAATTTTCCAGCAGGAATAGAACCCACCGTTTTTATTATGAGTAACCCTATTGAAACTCAAAAACCATCCACTGGGGTTAAAGCCATTACTCATAATGATATACGCTGGCAATATTGCAATATCAAAGCAATTTCATTATTACCAAATGTATTATTACGTAATGATGCTATTGATGCGGGCGCGAGTGAAAATATTTTGATTCGTGATGGTTATGTCATGGAAGGAGCAGCCAGTAACGTATTTATTGTGGTTGACGAAGTAGCGATTACGCCTCCTAAAAGTCAATTTATTTTACCAGGTATTACTCGTGATTTAATTCTAGAAGCAATGAGAGAGGCTAACTTACCTTGTCGAGAAGCCAATATACCACAAACGCAATTGCACTATGCTCAAGAAATTTGGGTAACCAGTTCTACGCGGGAAATTTTACCAGTTACCACGCTTGATGAAAAAATAGTCGGAACTGGTGAACCTGGTCCAATATGGCTAAAAGTATGGAAAATTTACCAAAATTATAAACAAAAGTTGCGGGAAAATTAACCATGAATGAAGAACTATTGCAATTTCCTTGCGCATTTTCTATCAAAGTTATGGGAATAGCAACTGATAATTTTGCACAAGCCATGTTTAAAGTGGTGAAACTTTATTCTGATGATTTAAAGCAAGAGGATATTAGTTTGAAAACTAGTCGTAATGGTAAATATCTATCTTTAAGCATTAATATTATTGCGCAAAGTCGTAGCCAATTAGACGCTTTGTACACGGCATTGAGCCAACACCAAGATGTAACCATGGTTTTATAACCCTTTAACTCATGAGCTAATTTCAATATGAAAAATAAATGGTCTATATTATTAACATTATTTACTGGAATGATTGGAGCAACAGCGGCAGCCGAATATGTGATTACTGTCGATTCATTAACCGTGTTAAAAGCAGATGAATTTACTATGGGAAAAGAATTTACTCCCGATGGTAAAAATTATGACGCTAAAACTGGCAAAAAGTACAATATTATACGTAAATGTCAAAGTCAATTTTCAGTAAATATAACGGATGAAGCTAAAAATGTTTTACTGGAAAAATTGTTATTGTGTAATGGAGAAAAAATTAGTAATGAGCAAGCAGTGGTGCTTGTTATTACCGAAACTATTCGTTCTAAATCCAATATTTTTGTTAAAATTGCTGAAATTGATGAACAAAAGAATGACATACTACGTTTTAAATCAAAATATTGTGTGGAAAAAACCGCAGTTTACAGAGAATGTGAAGTCAATTTAGCACCAATTGAAGCGGAATTTAGTCTCAATTTCACTGGCTTTGAGAATGTAGAAGTGGAGGAAGATGTTTACTATCCGATTGAAGTAGAATTGAATTTACGTAAGTGAGTTTTGGGATAAATTATGAGCAAAATACCTTTTAATTGCAATAACTTATCTGGAAAATTGCGTCAGAATGAGCCGATGTCAAAACATACAACTTGGCGGGTGGGTGGAGCTGCTGAATGGTTTTATGAACCAAGCAATGTAAAGGATTTATCTCATTTTTTACAACAATTGCCTACGAATATGCCTATTTTTTGGCTAGGTTTGGGTAGTAATTTGTTAGTACGTGATGGTGGAATAAAAGGCGTTGTTATTCTAACCGCTGGTTTATTAAATAATATTAGGTTGTTGGATAATCATCAATTATATGTGGAAGCTGGTGTAAGTAGTGCTAAAGTTGCACGATTTGCGGTTAGGGAGCAATTAGCTGGTTGTGAATTTTTAGCTGGGATTCCAGGTACATTTGGGGGAGCATTAGCTATGAACGCTGGTGCATGGGGACAAACTACTTGGGAATTAGTTAAAGAAGTTGCAACTTTAGATAATCAAGGTAATTTTCACAAACGTTCGGAAATGGATTATGCAATTAGTTATCGTTCGGTTAAAGGTGCTAAAAATGAATGGTTCACTGCCGCCACGTTACAATTAACAGCTAATAATACCCAACAAAAAACTCGGCAAATTCGTGATTTATTAAAGCAACGCAATGAAAGTCAGCCAATTGGTTTAGCTAATGCAGGTTCTGTTTTCCGTAATCCAGTTGGAGATTATGCTGCTCGTTTGATTGAAAAAGCGGGTTGGAAAGGGCATTGCGTTGGAGAAGCTTGTGTTTCTGAAAAACATGCTAATTTTATTATTAATCATGGTGGGGCAAAAGCGGTGGAGATTGAAGATTTAATTCAACAAATTACCGTTTCCATTATGAAAAATTATGGCATTCAACTGATTCCTGAAGTACATATTGTTGGAGAATACTAAAATAAATGTGGATTGGTTTAGTAAAACGTAACCCCATATTTTGGTATTCATGAACAAAATAGTGTTGTATAAAAATTAGGTTAAATTAGAATTATAAAAATGAATAAAATAAAAAATAGCCCCAATATGATTAAAAAGTTTTTCTAGCTAATCGTGAGATACATTATCTCATGGTACAATTAAAGCGTTCAATCCAATTGTTAAGTTTAAATATAATTAATTAACAAATAAATTAATAAATAACAATCTTTTTTTTATAAAAATAGTTCTAACAGTTTTTATAACCTATTTTTTATTTACGAATAAATTTTAAAAACACTTAATTTTCAATCACTTAACATTTTAAATAAGCTTAATTTGAAAAACTGTTGAATTATTGAGTTTATGAAGAAATAAATGTACAATTGCAGATAAATTTAGTATATAAATTAACTAACGCATTAAAAATCTAATTTGTTTACAAAGAGTATTTGTAAAGTAATTCAGCGATTTATAATAAAAATTTGGATTCAGTTATTAAATGAATAAATAATTAACTAATTAAATATTAATTTTAATTAAAAATATATTTTTAAAGTTTTAATTTTTAAAAATCAATAATTTATATTAATTATGACAAATATTTGTAGTAAATTAATTTAAAGTAATGTATAATAAATAATTATACTTAAAAGCTATTTCAACTCATTAAATTGGTTTCAAGCTTATGGAAGCATTGTTCTATCTGATTATAACTTTATTCAAGATTATTATTATTATTGTCCCATTATTATTATGTGTTGCCTATTTAACTTATGCAGAACGTAAAATTATTGGCTTTATGCAAGTACGTATTGGTCCGAACCGAGTTAATCTTTGGTCATTAATTCCTGGTCTTAGTAAAATACCTGGGTTTGGACAACCAATAGCAGATGCTATTAAATTAATGTTTAAAGAAATCATTATTCCTAGTAATGCTAATTGGTTTTTATTTTTTATCGCTCCTATGTTAGTAATGGCACCAGCTTTAGCCGCATGGGCAGTTGTTCCATTTATGGATGGATGGGTACTAGCTGATATAAATGCTGGCTTATTATATATCCTTGCCATGACTTCTATGGGCGTATATGGTGTTTTAATTGCTGGTTGGGCATCTAATTCCAAATATGCTTTTTTAGGAACTTTACGTTCAGCGGCTCAAATTATTTCTTATGAAATTGCAATGGGTTTTGCCTTAGTAGGCGTGCTTATGGCGGCAGGTAGCTTAAATTTAAGTGAAATTGTAAATGCTCAACAGGGTAGTTTATTTCACTGGTATTGGTTGCCATTATTACCGTTATTAGCTATTTACTTTATCTCTGGTGTGGCTGAAACTAATCGTGCGCCATTTGACTTGGCAGAAGGTGAATCTGAAATAGTTGCAGGTTTTCATGTAGAATATTCAGGAATGTTATTTGCGGTATTTTTTCTAGCTGAATATGCCAACATGATTTTGATTGCGCTACTTAGCTCCATATTATTTTTAGGTGGTTGGCTCTCTCCTTTTGAAGGCATTATTTCACCAGATACTTTTATAATAGGTTTACTAGCAAAATCCAGTATTATATGGTTAGGTGCAAAAGTTTCCATATTCCTGTTCTTATTTTTATGGTTCCGTGCTACATTCCCACGTTATCGTTATGATCAACTTATGCGTTTAGGTTGGAAAGTATTTATTCCTATCACATTAGTATGGATAGTTGTAATAGGAGTTGCTATTTTAATTGGAATACCACCTTGGTTTTCTTGAGGTATAAAATATGAAAGTGATTAAAGATTATATTAAACGCCTATTTTTAATTGAATTATTTAAAGGTTTAAATTTAACTGGACGTTATTTATTTAGTAGAAAAATCACTGTACAATATCCAGATGAAAAAACACCTCAATCATATCGTTTTCGGGGCAGACATGCACAACGGCGTTATCCTAATGGTGAAGAACGTTGTATTGCCTGTAAACTTTGCGAAGCGGTTTGTCCAGCTTTGGCAATCACCATTGAGGTTGAACCAAGAGAAGATGGAACTCGTCGTACCTCTCGTTATGATATAGATTTGAGCAAATGTATTTTCTGCGGTTTTTGTGAAGAATCTTGTCCAGTTGATGCTATTGTAGAAACACGAGTGTTTGAATATTTTGGTGATCAACGTAGTGATTTATTAATGACCAAAGAAAAATTACTTGCTGCTGGCGATCAGCTTGAAAAACAGCAACTAACTCATGATAAAACTTTAGATCATGTTTACCGTTAAACAAATTATGTATATTCAATTAAAAATTGTTTTATTCTTTTTTATAGCAATTATATTTGCATTAATTACTGTAATTAGCCAGGCTACAGAAGAACTTGAACAATTTTATGAAAGTGGAGCTTTACATTTTGACCACACAGCTTATCGAAATAGTAAATTACATGGTCTTTCTAAAGAATATTATGAATCAGGCGAACCAAAAGCTGAAATTCTGTATAAATCAGGTAGAATAACAGCCAAAAAAGAGTTCAGTCGCAATGGTGATTTAGAATATGAATTAAAATATGAAGATAGTAAAAAGTTAGAAACCCAAATAGAATATTATCCAACAGGAGAACCTTTTCGGCGACGAAGCTTGATTAATAATATGCGCGAAGGTTTAGAAATTGAATTTTACCGAGATGGACAAACTAAAGCTGAACGTAATTATGTAAACGGTAAAAAAGAGGGTAATGCAAGAGGGTATCATATTAATGGTAAATTACAAGGTGATTGGATATTTAAAAATGGCGAACCTATAATGGCAACCCTTTTTTATAGTTCTGGTGGAAAATGGTTATTACATACCAGTTTTGACCAAAAAGGACGATTAAATGGGGTTAGTAAGGAATATGATAAAAAAGAAGGTAAACTCATGGCTTTGAGATATTATAAGCGTAATGATATGGTTAAAAGAAGACGAGTAAGTTCTTGGTTACGGTGGTGGTGGGAATTAATATATTAGAAATATGCCTACCTTAATTTTCAAAGTAAATTGCTAATTATAAAAAAACTGAATTACAAAATGGAATCTTAAAACATGATAAAATTTACTTTCTATCTATTCTCGCTTATTTTGATATTTGCAGCCAGTCGAGTAATTACGGCTAAAAATCCAATACATGCAGCCTTATTTCTAGTATTAGCATTTTTTTCATCAGCGGCTATCTGGTTATTATTAGAGGCTGAATTTTTAGCTATTGTATTAATTTTAGTTTATGTAGGTGCAGTAATGGTACTATTCTTATTTGTTTTAATGATGCTGGATATTAATATTACGCCATTACGAGAAGGTTTTGTGAGTTATTTACCGCTTGCAGCCTCTGTTGGTGCAGTTATTTTGTTTGAGATGATATTAATTCTGAGTGCTTGGCAACATATTCCGCTTGAAACAGTTGTAGCCACCGCAACACAAGTAGCTAATACCGAAGCTTTAGGCTTGGTTTTATACACTGATTATATTTACCCTTTTGAAATAGCTGCCGTAATTTTATTAGTTGCTATGATTGCAGCCATCGTATTAACCATGCGTCCTCATACACGAGCCAAATATCAAAAACCAGAACAGCAAGTTAGGGTACGTCCTGAAGATCGGGTTAAAATTGTTGTAGGTGTAACCGCAGAAAAAGAAGGAACAATAAAGGAATAATAGTATGCCTGGATTGAACGAATTTCTTATTTTAGGAGCTGTTTTGTTTTGCCTGAGTATAGCAGGTATTTTTCTTAATCGTAAGAACTTAATTGTTTTGCTGATGTGCATTGAATTAATGCTATTATCAATTAATATGAACTTCATTGCTTTTTCCTATTTTAATGCTGATATTGCTGGACA
>JAGLFE010000151.1 GCA_023144675.1 Thiomargarita sp.
CCGTTATTTTCAAAATGTTTAGCTAGACAATGTCAACAAATTTTGTCCAATTTAGAAGACGCAGTTATTTTAGAATTTGGTGCAGGTTCTGGCATTATGGCAGCCGATATTTTATTAGAATTAGAATCTTTGAATCAATTACCAAGCCAATATTTAATTTTAGAAATTAGTGCCGATTTAAAACAGCAGCAACAAATTACTTTGGCGAAAAAGGTACCACATTTATTAGAGCGCATTCAATGGTTAGATAGTTTACCCCAACAAGCTTTAAAAGGTATTATTTTAGCCAATGAAGTATTAGATGCGATGCCAATTCACCGTTTTAAAATCAATGAAAATAGCATTTCAGAGTTTTATGTAACAATATCCGAAAAAAATAATGAACCATTTGCTTGGAAAAAGGTGCCAGTTCAAGTCAATAATCCTTTGCATATCGCTATTAACAATTTAGAGTTAGATTTTCCAAACGATTATGTTTCAGAAATTAATTTAACCTCAACCGCTTGGATAAAATCGGTTGCAGATATATTAGAAGCAGGTGTTATATTATTAATTGATTACGGTTTTCCAAGTCGAGAATATTATCATGTTCAGCGCAATCAAGGTACTTTAATGTGCCATTATCGCCATCATTCCCATGGCAACCCATTAATTTTAGCAGGCGTGCAAGATATAACTGCTCATGTTGATTTTACCGCCATTGCCAACGCAGCTTTAGAAGCACAATTAGAAGTAGCTGCTTATAGCAACCAAACTAACTTTTTACTGGCTTGTGGCTTAACTGATTTATTATCTCAAATTGACTTCAATAATACAAAAAATTATTTGCAAGCTTCTCAACAGGTTAAAAAATTGATTTTACCTCATGAAATGGGCGAATTATTTAAAGTTATGGCATTAACCCGGCAAATTGATTTAGATTTATTAGGTTTTAGCCAAGATGATAGAGCAAGACTTTAAATTTAAACTTAATTAATTTCAACAAAAATACTGAAATAAATAGGCAAAAAGTCATAAATAAATCTTCAAGAATCATTAAATTAAATAAAAAACAATTTTACTTAATTAAATCAAATAATTAAATGCTATTAGTAAAAAACTAATTTTGTAATTTTTATAAAATTTTTTTATACATTATTTCTATTTGAATTTAGGTGAAGTTTTATAACAGTTTGATTCAAAAATAAAATTTATTAATAAATGATTTTGTTATAATTTTTTTAAATTGAATTTTTTTAGTTGATTATTTTTTAAAAATTATAATTAAAACAAATAACAAATTTTATTTTTTAATTAAAAAAACATGGAATTCAGATGAAATTCAGCGAAAAATGGTTACGCGAATGGGTCAATCCTCCTATTTCAACTGAGGAACTCGTTGAACAACTTACAATGGCAGGTCTTGAAGTAGATAAAATTGAACCTGTTGCAATTGATTTTGATAAAGTAGTTATCGGAGAGATTGTTTCTATCAAAAAGCACCCCGATGCTAAAAAATTGAATATTTGTCAAGTTAATATAGGAAAAGAAACACTTAAAATTGTTTGTGGTGCGAATAATGTTCGCCCTAATATGCGAGTAGCTACTGCATTAATTGGAGCTAAATTAGGCGAGCTGGAGATAAAAAAGAGTAAATTACGTAATGTAAATTCATTAGGTATGCTTTGTTCTGCGGAAGAACTTGGTTTGGAAGAGCAATCTGAAGGCATTATGGTGTTACCAAATAATGCGCCCATAGGTGATGATCTTCGCCAATATTTAGAATTAGAAGACGTAAGTATTGAAATTGATTTAACTCCGAATCGGAACGATTGTTTATCTATTGGCGGTATTGCTAGAGAAGTAGGTGTATTAACTGGCGTTGAAGTAACTACGCCTAATATTTCATCAGTTTCCCATCTTATATCAAATACGTTTCCAATTGAAGTTCAAGTGCCTCAAGTTTGTCCTCGCTATGTTGGTCGTGTTATAAAAGATGTTGATGCTAGTGTAACTACACCAATAAAGATACAAGAACGATTGCGTCGTAGTGGAATCCGTAGTATTAATATCATTGTTGATATAACAAATTATGTATTATTGGAATTAGGACAACCAATGCACGCTTTTGATTTAGAACGTTTAACTGGCGGTATCCAAGTTAGAATGGCACGTAATAGTGAAGCACTTACTTTACTTAATGGGCAAACGGTGGAAATGGATGATCAAACTTTAGTAATTGCTGACCATCAAAAGCCTATTGCCATGGCAGGAGTGATGGGCGGACAAAAAACTGCTGTTACTGAAACTACTCAAGATATTTTTTTAGAAAGCGCATTTTTTACTCCCGAACAAGCAACTGGTTGTGCTAGGCGTTATGGTTTGCATACTGATTCATCACATCGTTTTGAAAGAGGTGTTGACCCACAATTGCAACAATCAGCAATCGAACGTGCAACTCGCTTGATAGTTGAGGTGGCGGGCGGTCAACCTGGTATTGTAACCAATATTGTTAATGAAACCAATTTACCTAGTGTGGCAGTAATAAAGCTTCGTCGCTCAAGAATAAGAAAGGTATTGGGACGTAAAATGCGATTAAGGCAACGGCGAATTGAATATATTTTGACTCGTTTAGGAATGCGTTTTGAGCATGATGTTAGAATGTATCACAAAAGGACTGGTGAAGTTTTACACTATCCAATTTTTGAAGGTTGGAAGGTTACAGCACCTAGTTTTCGCTTTGATATTAATTATGAAGTTGATTTAATTGAAGAAATCGCACGAATAGTTGGCTATAATAATTTACCCAGTCAATCTTTACCAGTGCGTTTAAATATATATCCCAAACCAGAATTAACTGTAGAACAAATACAAACTACTTTAGTTCAACGAGATTATCAAGAAGCTATAACTTATAGTTTTGTAGATGCAAATATGCAAAATCAGATTAATCCTGATAAAGCTAATGTCGCAGTTAGTTTAGCTAATCCAATTGCTAGCGATATGTCAGTGATGCGAAATACATTATGGGTTGGTTTATTGCAAGCTTTAATTCATAATCAGAAACGTCAACAAAATCGGGTGCGTTTATTTGAAACTGGAATCCAATTTATTCAAACTGAAACGGAAGAAAAATTAGTTTTGGAAGAGCCAATTGTAGCAGGTATTGTTAGTAATACCCGTTTTCCATTGCAATGGGGCGAAAAAGAACAAGCCGTTGACTTCTTCGATGTAAAAGCAGATGTAGAAACATTATTGGATTTAAGTAATATTGATTATCATTTTGTGGCTGATAATCATCCAGCTTTACATCCTGGACAAACCGCCGCCATTTATTGTGGTGAAGAAAAGATAGGATTATTAGGGGCTTTACATCCAAATTTAATGCAAACTTTTGAATTAATTGCTCCAGTTTATTTATTTGAGCTACAATTAAACGCATTATGCCAATATAAAGTACCACAATTTAAAGAAATTTCAAAATACCCCTCAATGCGACGTGATATTGCGGTGGTGGTATCGGAGAAAGTTACTGCTAGCCAATTATTGCAATGTATAAAAAACAGCGATATAAACAGCTTAGTTGATATACAATTATTTGATGTTTATCAAGGCGAAGGAATTGAATCTACTAAGAAAAGTATAGCTATAGGATTAATGTTTCAAGATCATACACGTAATTTAATTGATTCTGAAGTGGATGTTTTGGTTGAAAAAATACTTAATGTATTGGAACAAACTTTAGAAGCTCAATTAAGGAAGTAAGATATGATAGATGGAAAAACATTAACCAAAGCTAATATGGCAGAAAAACTGTTTAATAAAGTTGGTTTGAATAAACGCGAAGCTAAAGACATTATTGACTTATTTTTTGAAGAAGTTCGTCTTAGCTTAGAACGCGGTGAACAGGTTAAACTTTCTGGATTTGGTAATTTTGAATTACGTGATAAAAAAGAAAGACCTGGTAGGAATCCTAAAACAGGTAAAGAAATACCCATTAAGGCAAGACGCGTTGTTACTTTTAGGGCTGGACAAAAATTGAGATCACGGATAAAATCTTATGCTGGAAGCGACTAATTTTAGTGAATTACCCACTATTCCTGGGAAACGTTATTTCACCATTGGTGAAGTAAGTGAATTATGTGCAGTAAAGCCACATGTTTTGCGTTATTGGGAACAGGAATTTCCCCAATTAAAGCCGATTAAACGGCGTGGTAATAGACGTTACTACCAAAGAGATGATGTGATGTTGATTCGTCAAATTCGTAGTTTATTATATGAATATGGTTTTACCATTGGTGGTGCAAAACAACATTTAAACACTGAAAATACAATGTTTAATGTGGAAATAGTTCAAAATCAACAAATAATTAGTGAATTACGTATTGAATTAGAAGAAATTTTAGAAATTCTAACTAATTGAATTAGTTTATAAATATTATAAGTAACTACTTTCTTATTTAATGTCATTAAGTTAAATAGGTAGTTACTATTATAGATAATAAATTTATTGAATTTTAAAATCAAATAGATTATAATTTGATCTAAAACAAGTTCATCTATTATTACGGAGATTTAGTTATGGAAACAACGCCAGAAGTAACACCTTCCCCTTTATTATTTAGTGATAGTGCTGCTAATAAAGTACAAAAATTAATCGAAGAAGAAAAGAATGATGCTTTGATGTTGCGTGTTTTTGTACAGGGTGGTGGTTGTTCAGGTTTTCAATACGGTTTCACTTTTGATGAAAAAGTTCAAGAAGGTGATACAATTGTTGAAAATCAAGGAGTTAAATTATTAATTGACCCAATGAGTTATCAATACCTTGTTGGAGCAGAAATTGATTATACAGAAAGTTTAGAAGGTTCGCAATTTGTAATTCGTAATCCTAATGCAGTAACTACTTGCGGTTGTGGCTCATCTTTTTCTACTTAATTATCCAGTAAATCGTAAGCAATATTTTTGCAATTAATTTACAATGTGATGTTCGATAAAATCGGGCATTACACTATTATTTACCTTTATAATTTACTTCATTAATAAAATGAATAATACACAGATTAAATCACAAGATATTTTAAAAGCTTTTGAAAAATTGCAAATAGAGCATAAAATTGAATCTGCTAAAATTGCAACTAAACAAGATATTGCTGCTCGTCAAAAAGATACTGAAATTGTTCAAAAAGCTGCTAATTACAGTTCAGATAGTATTTTTCAAGATTTAGCTAAATTACAATCTATTTTTGGTCAATCGGTTGATGAACTAACTATTAATATTACCGCTGAAGTAGAAAAATTGGCTGAGATAAAAAGAGCAATATTAGTTGAAAATCAACATTTGACCGCTTTAAAAAATACCCAAATTGCCGCTGAAGCCCTGAATATTTTACAGCAAGAACAGCAAAAAGTATTACAAGAATTAGAAAAAAAATATCAGCAGCAATATGAAATATTAGAAGCTGAAATGATTAGTCAACGTAAAGTTTGGGAACAACAGCAACAAAGTTATGATAAAATAAAAAATGAGCAATCAACAGTATTAGGTAAAACTCGTCAGGTCGCAGAAGAAGACTTTGGCTATAATTTACAGCGTCAACAGGCAACTGACACCGATGATTATGAAAATCGCAATCGTAATTTAGACCGAAAATTAATTGAAGAAGCTCGCCTTAAAGAAAAAGATTGGCAAGAACGTGAATTATTTTTAGAAAAAAATCAAACCAAATTTGAAGAATATAGTAAGAAAGTTGAATCCATTCCTACTGAAATAGAAGAAGCGATTAAAAAATCCAGAGAAGAATCAATTAAGGAAACGTATAAAGCTGAGGAAAATAAAGCTATTTTATTAAGCAAGGAAAGAGGAGCTAAAACTAAAGCTTTTGAATTGAAAATTGAGGCACTGAATAAAACCATTGATAAGCAAAATTTACAAATTAAAGAATTAAGCGAACAATTACAAGCCGCCTCTCAACAAATGCAACAACTCGCGATGACTGCGGTATCTAGTGCTGGTCAAGCAAAATCAACGAATAAAAAGTAAACGTTTCTAAAATAGGATTTTAATATATGATTAAAAAAGTCAGTTCTAAAAATACTAAAGCTGATATTTTAGCCGCATTTGAGGAATTAGAAACGGCATATCATTCGGTTACAGTTAGCCAAACTGAGACAGTGCAAGTTACCTCTGGAGAAACAAAACAAGCTAAAATAGAGCAACCTTTAGCAAATAGTGTTGAAACACAAGGTTCGATTGGAGAAGTTGTTAGTTCTTTAAACCAACTTGGTGAACAATTTAATCGTGCTTTAAGTCAATTATCAACCAATTTATTGGAAGAAGCTACTCAATTAAAAAAAGTTCATGATCAAGTTGGTTCTGAAAGTAACCGTTTAACGAGTTTATATAATTTAACCATTGAAAATGATGATACGCTCAGTTCCTTATTAAAACAATATGTAGAAACTGAAAAGAAAAATCAAACAGTTTTAACGCAAAAACAAGAAGCAGCAGAACAATCGTGGCTAAAAAAAAATCAATCTTGGCAAGCCGAAACTGAAGAAACGGAATTACGTTTAAAAGAGCAAGAGCAACTTGATAAGAAAACGCAAAAACGTGGAGATGTTGAATATAGTTATGATTTATCTTTACAACGCAACATTAGTCAAGAAGAATACGTTCAACTACAGCAACAAGAGCAACAGGGTTTAGATGAATCAGCAGAAAAAAGTCGTAAAGAATGGAATGAACGTGAAAAAGAATTAGCTGAACGTGAACAAAAGTTTGAAGAATATAAAACTAAAGTAGAAAAACATCCTGATGGATTAAAAACGGCGATTAAAAAATCTAAGGAAGAAGGAGCTGGAATTGCACGTAGTCAGGCGAAAATTAAATCTGATTTAGCGGCTAAAGAATTTGTTGGTGAAGAAGAAGTTTACCAGTTAATGATTCACGATTTAGAAACTCAAACAACCGATCAAACTAAGCAAATTGATAAACTTGCTAAACAATTAGAAGCAGCGCAAAAACAAGCTCAAGAATTAGCAATCAAAGCGATTGAAGGTGCATCCAACCATAGTTCTTTTGAATCTCTGAAAGAAATTGCTATGGAACAAGCCAAAAATCAGACTAAAACTAAGTGAAGTTTAAACTGTGATTTAAATGATGAACTATGATTTTTTATAAATTATTCGGTTCTTTAAAAATAAATATCTTCTACTAACATTTCTATTTTATGGTTAATATATCTTTTCTAAGCATACCCGCTATTCTGTTTTATGTACTTGCCGCCCAGTCATTACGGCAACGTCGAATTCAATTACTTTGGTTTTTAGGAACTATTGCTATTACTCTGCACGCTTGGGTATTATATAAAAATATTGTCCTGCCAATGGGGCTAAATTTAGGCTTTTTTCATGCCTTTTCTTTAATAGCTTGGGTTATTGCGGTTTTACTTTTATTTAGTTTGCTACGTCAACCAGTAGAAAATTTGATTGTGGTCGTCTTTCCAATCGCTTCCTTGAGTATTGGTTTAGAAATCTTCTTTTATACCGAACGTATTTTATTATTTCAGCAAAGTTTTGGGGTAATTCTTCATATTTCATCTTCCATTATTGCCTACAGTTTACTTAGTATTTCTGCCTTACAAGCCTTGTTTTTAGCTTATCAAGATTACCAATTACGGCATAAACATCCTGGTTGGGTAATTAAAATGTTACCGCCATTGCAAGTAATGGAAAAACTATTAGTAGAAATGATTGTATTGGGATTCATTTTTCTTACAATTAGTTTATTAAGTGGTGTTATTTTTTTAGAAGACATTTTTGCCCAACATTTAGTACATAAAACTGTTTTATCTACTATAGCTTGGTTGGTTTTTGGTTTATTGCTGTGGGGAAATTGGCAATATGGCTGGCGTGGAAAAACAATTATACGTTGGAATTTAGGCGGATTCGCAGTTTTAATGCTGGCTTATTTTGGTAGCAAAATGGTGTTGGAACTGATTTTACAGTATTAGTGTTACTCGGTTATAAAATTTTGGTAGTCCTGAACAAAGGTTGTATAAAAATCAGGTTAAATTAGAATTATAAAAATGAATAAAATAAAAAATAGCCCCAATGTGATTGGAAAGTTTTTTAGAAAAAGAAAGAGATTTTCTAACTAATCGTGAAACGAAGTAACGAACGAATGTGAGATCAATACGTTGTCTCATAGTACAAGCGTTCAATTCGATTAGTAAGCCCAGTTTCTTTTCCAACTGATTGATGACATTTTTTTGAAAAAATGAAATTATATGCTTTCCAAAAATCGGTAAAAGAAACAGCACATTGTCGATAAACAGGTGGTAATGAATTCCATAATCCTTGGGCAACTTCTATATTTCGACTACCAATATAAACACCAACAATTTCTTTAGTGTCAATATCAATAGCTAACCATGTTATTTTTATTCATTACGAATGACCACATTTAGCTGTACACGCTACTTCGTTGCATCACACTCAATGATAATTTTACCCTTTTTTTGTTACATTAATAACTTTAGGTACATTATCATATTTTTTATTAACATAATTTTGTAACCAACGTTCAGAAACACCAACTACCCTTGCAATACCAACTAATGGGAGTTTTTCTAATAATAATTTATCTATGAAATCTTTCTTTTCCTGAGAAATACAATTTTCTGGTGCTAAAACAAATTGCCGATTACAGTCTTTACAAGCATATTTCTGTTTTCCATTATGTATACTTCCATTTTTTTTGATATTTTCTGAGTTACAATTTGGACAATTCATTTTCACCTCATTCTTTTTTCAAAATTATATTATAATTATACAACACTACTTTGTTCAGGACTACCCCAATTTTATTTGTTATTTTTTTAGCTAATTTTTTTATTTTTTAAATAAATCAGTTATATGCTACTACCTGGGGTGAGCAATTACAAAAAATTATTGCCAATTCCCAATCAGTAGAAAAGAAGCCCAATAAGCTGGATGTTTATATTTAGAATGTTTTAATAAATGCTTTTGAGCAATTTGCAATGCTTTTACTTTAGAGGTTCCAATTATTTGTAATTGTTGATAAAAATAATGCATTAATAAACTAGTTGCTTTGTCATTAATAAACCATAAACTAGCTAACGCACTATTTGCTCCCGCTTTAAGCGCAACGCCAGCTAAACCAAGTGCGGCTTGGTCATCTCCAACTGCGGTTTGACAAGCACTCAAAGTTAATAGGTTTAATGGTTTCTGATAGCGTTTAGTTAAATTAAGTAATTTTTCTAGCTTATTTATAGTTAATTGTCCATCATAAGTCAGTAAAAAATTTTTATTAAATCGACCATCAAATTGCCCATGAGAGGCTATATGCAATATAGAATAATAACTATTTTCTAAACTCTCGGTAAAATTTTTAATAGTAAATGATTCATTCAACAATACCGTATGTTGTTTATATAAATTAGAAATCATAGTAATTTCATTAGCAACAGATGGTAAAACCGAGTAATTATTTATACTTTCTGATAAACCCGTGAGTAAAATTTTTGGTTTATGATAATCAGGTTGATTTTTATTCAATGCCAAGCCAGGCATAGTTCCAATTGCATATTTAGAAATTAGATAATTTTCTCCATTGTGTAAGGCACTAAATGGAATTGTGCGTAATACACTATCAGGAACTATAATTAATGTATTAATTTTATGCGTTACTAATGAAGCTGATAAAGGTTTAATTAACCAATTATGTAAACGTTGCGCATAGGGTAAAAATTCATTGGTATTGCTGGTTTGTAATTCAAAACGAAATTCATTAACTGCATCTTTTAACTGGCTAGAAGTAATCGGAATGATAAATTGCTGTATTTTTTGCCCAGGTAAACTTAATAAAATTTCAGTACGATTTGTTAAAATAATTGGATAAATAATGGCTGTAGCAGGTGTTAAATTAGTATTTAATATATTTTGTTTAAATTGTTTTTTAATAATACATTCATCTTGAAAATAATCTTGTAATTCGGCGGTTTTAAAACGTTCTATTATTTCCAAAGCTCGCTTTAAATAAGTTTCTTTTTGTGAATAATTGTGATTAAATTTAGTCGCCTGTTGCAATAGTAAATCTGCTAATTCAAAATAAACTGGTCCAACGCGTTCCCGAAAAGATTGGATGGTATTACGATAACCCAAAGCAATTTCTTGACGAATTGGTCGCAAACTATCAACAGCGTTGTTGTAAGATGCAATAGCCGCTTCGGTCTGTTTTTGCATCGTGAATAATCGACCTAATTGCCATTGCCAAAGATAAAGTATTTCTGAAGCTTGATTTTGTTGCGTAAAAAAAGAATAATAGTCTAATTGCGCATAAAAAATAGCTTTTTGAGTTAATTTAATAGCTGGTCGATATTGTTGCTTCAATTCGTATAAATGCCCTAATAATCCATAAGTATAAGCCAGTAAATGTGGATTATTCAATTTCAATGCAATATTAAGCGTATCAGATAAAACTTGGTAAACCAAATTATGCTCATTTTTTATTACAATATTATTTTGTAATAATTTAGCAATGCCTATTAATCCAAAGACTTTAATATAACTATCATCAAGTTGCTTAAATTGCTGTTGAGAGGAAATTAGTGCTTTAGTAGCATTATCAGATTGTTCAATATTCAAATAAGCTTGGGCTAAATTGATAAAAATCCGCCCTTTTAATATAGGCAAATTTATATCTGCCAATAATTCTATACAGTCTATATAAGTACGTATCGCTTTTTGATAATAGCCCTCAACCACTAAAATGTTGCCAAAACTATTAAAAACAATGGTTTGTAGAATAGGTGAAACTTTTTCAGGTAATATAGCAATACTTTTATCAATATAATGTCGAGCTTCTACACTTTTACGCCTCGCAAGAAAATTATCACTGATAACAGCAAATAACTTTGCCAATACTAACTTATTTGAGATTTCATTGGTTAATTGATTGGAAAGTAATTCCGCATATTGCAATTTCTTTTGAGCTTGTTGTGATAACCCCAGTGTTTGGCATATATTGGCTAATTGTATTAAAATTCTAATTTGTTGCGTTGGTTGCAAACCGTTGGTATTTAATAATTGTTGCCAACTATCTATAGCTTGTTCAAAATGCCCTAATTTGTATTTTAAACGTGCTGTTTCAAACTTATTATCGAATGATGCACTAAATGCAAAATTGGAACAAATAATTAAGCTAATAAAAAATAGTTTATATAAATTGCGTATCATGTATAAATTTCCATATCAAAAACCATTAATTTTGCTAGTCTTGAATGGTGTTGATTAAATACAATGTGTAAAGAAAATAAAAAAATATAACAAGAGGAAACAATAATGGCAACAAATTATCATAAATAATCACAGACAAAAAATCCTGTTCAGAAACTAAGCATATCAAATGGTATATGACACTTCATTTATACAACATAAATTACCAATGCAATCAAAGCTGAAGCATCCGCTATTATAATCATGGCAATTCTTTGGCTAACATAGCTACTTCAGCATCTAACTCTTCAATATTTTCATAAGTTTGACATTCAATTCCTCTTTTTTTACATTCATATAAAAATTCATAAGCAGCAGCACTTGAAGATAATAACCCATTTCTATACATATCTATAGCAGTATTTAGTTTCAACAAAAATTTTAATGTTTCTGATGATTGATTAAATAAATATTTTTCTGGGATATTAATGACTAAATTCATAGCATCTCCAATTTTTTAATATTAAAGATTAATTGTAAATTTTTATGATTTTAGTATATAGTAACTGAAGTTACGCAAATAAAATAGAAACCAAGAAAATATAAGACTTTAGATTTTATATCTATCTGTATTGAATTTTCATAAGCCTTATAACATTTGGTTTTCAATTTCAACTTTTTATATCTGCGTAACTTCAGATAGTAACTCAACATTTCAAATCTACATAGCTATAGATATTTAATACCTAAAGAATTTTTTTTGTATAATCACTACTTTATTCAGGACTACCAAAAAATTTATCTCAATAATCATGCTTTTTTACAAATAGTATATAAAAGTTAGTATCACTTACGTAGGTAGTTACCTTTGTTTTTAATATTTTTCCTTTTTGATACTTTCTAAAATATCTAAAAATACTTTCAAACTTGCCAAGTGTTTTGTATTTGTGCATCGTTCTTTAAGCGCATCAAAATATGTTTGTTCACCAATACATTTTGGTTCTCTTTTTGTATATCTTATACCATATTCTTTAAGGTATTCTTTTAAGTAACTTTCATGAAATTTCGCTTTTGTTCTAAAATAATGCTTGGGAGATATTTGTTTTCGTTCAGTAATAGAGCGTTTACAACAATCAATTATTTTCCCGTCTTTAGATGGACAGCAAAACATTAATTCTGGATCATTAATTAAAATATCGTAGAATTTTTGAAAGTCTACTAATTTTGAAGATGAATTACTTGTACGTCTAAGCTCATTAGACAAATGTGCGTTACCTAATGCCCACGTTTCTATACAACAATGTTGAATAATAATGTGATATTTTGTTTTTATAGAACTATCAATACCAACTTCTGTTTTAGCTTCGTCCAGTTTAAATTTTATTTCTTTAAAACGTTCTTCATAAGTATGTTCTTCTGAATCAAAACAAATGAAAAAGTGATCAATATTGCCAAATTTTTTTATATCTTCTATTAAAGCTTTTATTAATCCTCCTGGTGGTGGATAACCTCCACTTGATATAATTTGGCAACAATTACTTGTTATGTTTTCAGCTTTTTTTACAAAATTTAATTGAGGAAATAGATATTTAAGCCATTTAGGATAAACTTTGATTTCTGTTTGTCCACCTTCTACTAAAAACAGAAAATTCATGAAATACCTTCTTCATACTCCGCTAAATTAATTAATTGAGTAAACTTATCAAGACTAGAAGCGGTATCTAATTCATGAATATCAGTAGCTCTAGTAACTTTTACTTTATTACCTTGCCTAGTAACTATTTGCCAATTTTCCCAAGGTATATTGTGAATAATATAAGGATGATGACTCGTTAAAATGAATTGTGATTCAATTTCTCTATCTAAAATAAAATCAGCTGTGCCAGGCATACAATTTATACCTAAACCATTTTCAAATTCATCAATCAAAATAACACTTCCTTCAGGTGCTAGTGAAATTTCGATTAAATATGCTAACGTGCGAAACATACCTGATGATATCTTATCTTGATAAATCCAATCTCTTAAACTATACTCTTTAATTTCAAAAAATAGATGAGTTTCATTCATAATTCTAACATTACGAATGGCTATATCTTCCACGAAAGGAAAAATATCAATGAACTTTTCTTTTAATTCTTTAAACTGTTTTTGGTAAAATTTTTGTAAAAAAAAAGCTCGTACAAGCATTGGATGTCTTACAAATTGTTTTTTAAACTCTTGAAAATGAATTTGTTTCTTTTCTTCATCCTTTAATTTTATTTTATCTAAATCAACTACTAAACCTGAATTATTTGTAATCCCCAAACTCTTATATTCATTAGCTTCAAGTTTAATAAAGTTTTTAAAAGCTTGATTGATAGGACTAATATTTTCTTCTTCACTAAGCAGAGTAATTACACTTTCCGTTCTTTTAAGTTTTGGAACAACTTTTGTGCCACTCCATTCAAATAATTCATTAGAACGTTTAACAATAACTTCTTCTTTCGTTATATTAGTAATTTTTTCAAAGATTATTTTTGTGTTTTCTTTTTCTCCTAATAACTTAATTAGCGAATTATCCGAAGAGTTATCAGATACTGAACCGCTTTTTTCGCTTTTTAGTTCCCATATATACTCCTGATCTTTGTGGCAAAAACAAATTTTCCATTCTATTCCATCTAATTCATATTCTTTACTAGTTGCCACTTTTTTTATTAAACCAAGTGCTTCGAGTATTTTTGTTTTACCAACTCCTGATATACCAACCAACAGATTTAATACATCAAAGGAAACTTTTTCAAGATGCCAATTTGTTTTGTTATTATGAAAACTAAGGCTTTTAATTTGCATTTTATTATTTATTAGTAAGTTCTCGTTCTAATGTCATCACACTAAAACGAAAAACATATAAAATATTTATCAAGCCAAACCAAAAGCATTAATACAAATATCCATCAAAGAACTTGGCATAATACCAATTACTAGAATAATAAGAGCATTGATACTAAGGGCAATACGCATATCTGGAGCTGCTTCAATGGGAATCATCACCTCGGTTTTATCAAAATACATTAACTTAATTATTCTTAAATAGTAGAATGCACCAATAATGGCGAAGAATACCGCTAACACAGCTAGTTGAATAAAGCCAGCAGAAACTAATTGTGTTAAAACTGCCCATTTTGCCCAAAACCCTAACATTGGTGGAATGCCCGCCATCGAAAGCATTAAAATCAGCATAATTGCTGCATACCATGAATTTCTTTCGTTTAAGCCTTTGAAATCGTTAATTTGATCGGCTTCAAAACCTGTACGGCTTAATAAAATTATCATGCCAAAACCGCCTAAAGTCATTAAACTATATACTAAAACATAAAACATTGAAGCGGCGTAACCTTCCTGTGTTCCAGCAATAATACCCAACAGCAAATAGCCAACATGGGCAATAGTTGAATAAGCTAACATTCGCTTGATATTAGTTTGAGCGATGGCAACGATATTTCCAATGCCCATTGATAAAATCGAAAGTAAAATCAGCATTCCTTGCCAATCGGTGTGTAAATTTTGCATTCCATCGACCAATAAACGCATTAACATCGCAAAAGCGGCTAATTTTGGTGCGCTGGCAATAAATAAGGTAACTGCAGTTGGTGCGCCTTCATAAACATCTGGTATCCAAAAATGAAAGGGAACTGCACCCAATTTGAATCCTACTCCAACCACGATAAAAACTAATCCAAAGATTAATATTGTTTTAGAATCATCAGTGGCGGCTGGAATCGCTGCGGATAATTCCGTTAAATCTAAGGTGCCAGTTACGCCGTATAACATCGACATTCCATACAACAACATTCCCGAAGCAATTGCACCTAAAACAAAATATTTCATTGCTGATTCAGAAGCGGTTTTGGATTTACGATACATAGCAATCATGGCATATAAAGATAAAGAAAGTAATTCTAAACCTAGATAAATAGTCAGCATATTATGCCCAGACACCATAATCATCATGCCCAGCGTGGCAAATAAACCTAAGACAAAATATTCGCCTTTTAAAATGTTACGATCTTGTAAATATTGTCGTGAATAGATAAAAACTACAAACACAATTGTAGCAATAAAGAATTTAAGTACGCCCGACATTGGATCAGCGATAAACATATCGTTCATGGCTAAAACAGTGGTTTCAGGCGAAGTAGCTATCACTAATAATGCCACTCCGACTAAAGTTCCTTGAGTAAATTGATAAGTTAAATGCCGCAAATTATCAGGAAGATAAGCATCCATTATCAGAATCAAGCAAGCCATTGTTGTTAATACAATTTCAGGCAATAGCCATAATATATTTAAGTTTTCCATTATTTCTACCTAATTTAAGTGTGAAAAATTGTGGATTTTTACTAATCTTAACATGATTTTAATTATTTATTAGTTGCAAGTTTTTCAAGATGGTTTAATTCCAATATTTTCTTATTTATTATTATATATTATGCTATTAAATAGACTAAAATTCTAATTTTGATAAAAATATCAGCTATTTAATTTTAATTAAATTAATTAATTATTAGCAATAAAAATCCATATATTTGTTATTCAGTGTTCTTAAATTAATAGCGTTAAAAAGATTAGTTGATTTAAATCAAAAAATTATGCTATAAATATAATTTGGTTTTTCAAAATAATTTAAAAAAGTTTATGAATCCTAAACAATGTGATCAATTATTTTCTATTTTACAACAACATAATCCCAAACCAACCAGTGAACTTAATTACAATACTGCTTTTGAACTGTTAATTGCGGTTATTTTGTCCGCTCAAGCAACAGATAAAAGCGTTAATCGAGCAACCAAAAATTTGTTTAAAATGGCTAATACGCCCTCTAAAATGCTATTATTAGGCGAAAATGGTTTAATAGAATTTATTAGAACTATTGGTTTGTATAATAACAAAGCCCGTAATATTATAAAAACTTGTCAAATATTATCAGAACGACATGAAAGCGTGGTGCCAAATGAACGTTGTGCTTTGGAATTGTTACCAGGCGTGGGTAGAAAAACTGCTAATGTTATTTTAAATACCTATTTTGGCGAATTAACTATTGCCGTGGATACGCATATTTTTAGAGTGGCGAATCGAATCGGTTTAGCTTCGGGAAAAACGGTTAATCAAGTTGAAGAGCAGTTAATGCAAACAATTCCTAAAAAATATCACCGCTACGCCCATCATTGGCTAATATTGCATGGGCGTTATATTTGTGTTGCCCGCAAACCAAAATGTGAAAAGTGTATGATTACCGAAGTTTGTGATTATGCAGA
>JAGLFE010000152.1 GCA_023144675.1 Thiomargarita sp.
CGGTTAGGGAACAAAATAATCATATAAATTGAATTAAATTTGGAAAAAAAACGTAACTATCTACCAATTAAACTTTAGTTAAAATTTTAACACGATTGATGCGCTTCGTTCCTCAGCAACATCCTACATTTTATACACATTTCTTAACTTGGTAGATAGTTACAATTATAAATAATAAAATAATTAGGATTTCAACTTATTTTTCTGTTTTGCCGCTCGCTGTTTACGCATTTGTTTTGGGTCAGCAATTAAAGGACGATAAATTTCAACTCTGTCGCCTTCTCTTAATAAATCCTCAAGTTTACAAATTTTGCTAAAAATACCAATTCTAGTTGTAGCTAAATCAATTTGCTTAAATTTCTTTAAAATATTTGATTTATTAATAGCATCTTGTGCTGTTGCTCCGACTGGAATATCTACAGGAATAATAATTTGTTCATCAGCTGTCGCAAACGCAACTTCCACCTGAATTTGTTTATTTTTTTCCATATAATTCTTTCGCTCTTTCAATAAAAGAATCAATAAGATTACTGGTGATTTTAGTAAAAATAGGGTCTAAACTAAGCCTTAATAAACGATTAGAAATTTCAAAACTAATATCTAAACTAATTTTACTACCATCTTCACCTAATGGGTAAAAATCCCACCGTCCTTGTAAATGACTAAATGGACCTTTAAGCAAATTCATTTTAATCCATTGATCCGTTTTAATCTGATTAATGGTGCTAAAACGCTGTTTTAAGCCTATTGTACCCATTTGAATACTGGCAATAACTTCAAACAGTTCGGGTTCAATTTCAGTTTTTGATTGTAAATCAATAAGTTGACACCAAGGTAAAAATTGCGGATAACTTTCGATGTCATTAACTAATACAAACATTTCTTGGGCTTTATAAGGAACTAAAGCTGTTTTTTGAATTTGGGTCATGAAAATATTCCAATTGCATTTAAAAAGACTAAACCAACGCCTAAAGGGGTGATGTAACGAAGTAAGAAATACCAAATACGATAGCCAAAATGTTTAGAACTGCCATTTAATTCAGCTTCAATAATCTGTTTTTTCATTAACCAAGCTACAAAAATAGCCATAAATAAGCCCCCAAGTGGTAACATTATACTGGAAGTTAGGTAATCAATTAAATCAAAAAAAGTTTTGTCAGCAAAATTGGGAAACATGAATAAAGGATTTATCTCGCTCCAAATATTGAATGAAAATACTGTTAATAAACCTAATAACCAAGTTAAAATACCTAAAAATAAAGTTGCACCTAAACGCTTAAAACGCTTTGTTTCTATTAACCAAGCTACGGCTGGTTCAATCAGTGAAATAGCTGAACTCCAAGCAGCCAATGCCAGCAAAATGAAAAATAAAGTTCCAAATAAGCTACCAAAGGGCATTTGTCCAAAAGCAATGGGTAAAGTTTTGAAGACAAGACTTACACCTGCGCCAGGTTCTAAACCATTGCTAAACACAATTGCAAAAATAATTAAACCAGCTAAAATTGCCACTAAAGTATCGGCAATCACAACTATTGCAGTTGTTTGGGCAATCGAAGTTTTATCAGGCAAATAAGCACCATAGACCATAATTGCACCCATGCCTAAACTTAAACTAAAAAATGCTTGACCCATCGCCGCCAATATACCATCGCCACTTAATTCGCAACTGGTTGCAGTACAATTTGGATAAAGTAAATTATTAAAATTAATATCAAACATAAAATGCACTCCATCCATAAAATTCGAGGTTGTCATTGCATAAGCAACTAAGATTAATAATAAAACAAATAAAGCTGGCATCATAAAAGTTAAAGCTCTTTCTAATCCACCTTGCACGCCGCCTAATATGATTAACATGGTTAAAGACATAAATATTGTGTGCCATATAATTAAATTATACGGATTAGCAACTAAAGAATTAAAAGTTGCATCAATAAAGGTTTGAACTTCAGCCAACGGCATGGAATTGATAATTAAAAATTCCCCAGTAGCTAATTTAGGTACATAAGCTAATGCCCAACCAGCCACAACGCTGTAAAAGGATAAAATCAAAATACCCGCTACTACGCCTGACCAGCCTAATAATTGCCACCATTGCGATTGTTTAGCTTCCGCTGCTAATATTTTCATGCTATTAATAGGACTATTTCGCCCCCGTTTACCCAGCATTACTTCTGCCATCATTATTGGCAAACCCATTAAAGCCACGCACAGCAGATAAACAATTACAAAGGCTCCACCGCCATATTCCCCTGTCATATAGGGAAATTTCCAAATATTACCTAAACCGACTGCTGAACCAGTAGCGGCAAAAATAAATGCCAGTTTTGATGACCATTGACTATGAATAGATGTATTCATTGCTTGTTTTAATATTCCTGTTTATTAATTTTAATTTGTTTGAAAAGTATTGTAGCAAATTTTACTCATTTTTTACCCGCAATAATTCATCAAGACTGGTTTCTCCGTTTACAACCTTATGGATGCCATTTTGTTGAATCGTTTCATTTGTTTTATGAGCATAACTTTCTATTTCATATTGCCCAGCATCGTCATGTATCATTCTACTCATATTACTATCCACCGCTATTATTTCATAAATTCCCGTCCGTCCTCGATAACCAATTGAATTACATTGCTCACAACCTTTAATTTTATACAAATTATCAACTGTAATTGTGTTAAATAATGGCGGTAACAGAGCTAAATCTGGTTTATATAATTGTTTACAATGCGGGCATAATAAGCGTACCAAACGTTGTGCCATAAGTCCAATAATACTAGAAGATAATAAAAAAGACTCAATATTCATATCCCGCAACCGAGTAATAGCACCAATGGCTGTATTGGTATGCAATGTTGATAGCACCAAATGTCCAGTTAAACTTGCTTGAACTGCAATTTGTGCTGTTTCGGGATCACGAATTTCACCCACCATCACTACATCTGGGTCTTGGCGTAAAATAGCCCGTAATCCTCTCGCAAAAGTCATATCCACTTTAGTATTGACTTGCGTTTGTCCAATGCCATCCAAATAATATTCTATCGGGTCTTCCACCGTCATAATATTACGAGTACGATCATTCAGATAATTTAGCATCGCATATAAACTCGTGGTTTTTCCTGAACCAGTTGGACCAGTGATGAGAAAAACACCATGTGGCTTTTGCAATATATGTTGTAAATGCAATAATCGTTGTTTAGGAATACCAATATGGCGTAAATCTAAACGTCCAGCTTGTTTATCTAATAAACGCAATACTACTCGCTCACCATGCCCACTAGGAATAGTTGATACTCGTACATCAACCGCCCGCCCAGCAATGCGTAATGAAATCCGCCCATCTTGAGGTAAACGTTTTTCAGCAATATCCAATTTTGCCATAACTTTAATACGAGAAGCTAATAAAGGAGCTAAAACCCGTTTAGGTTGCAACACCTCTCTTAATACGCCATCAACTCGAAATCTAACCACTAAACGCTCTTCATAAGGTTCAATGTGAATATCAGAGGCATTTTCCTTAATCGCCTCCGATAATAAAGCATTAATTAAGCGAATAATTGGTGCATCATCATTACTTTCCAATAAATCTTCAGGTTCTGATAATTGTTGTGCAACTTGAAATAAATCTAATTCATCGCCTAAACCTTCCATCATTTGCATAGATTGATTGGCTTGTTGCTCATAATGTTTAGTTAATAATATTTCATAAGCTTCCGCACAAATTTCAATAAAATTCACAGGCATTTGCAAAAAACGGCGTAGTTCATTAATAGTTTGCAAGCCGATTTTAGGACGATGTGTAACTGATATTTTTTCTTTATCTATTCCAGTTACAATTACACCATGATTTTTGGCAAAACTAAATGGCAAAGAAGGTAAATCTTTAAAATTGCTGTTAATTTGGGTATTTTTCATTTTAAAGTATTTGTTTTATTCAAAAATTAAGGGTAAAAGATGTAGGATGCTACTGAAAAACGAAGCGCATTAATCATTCTTAATTGGCATCAATTATGTTAAAGCTTTCGACTTCAATATTTGGTAGTCCTGAACAAAG
>JAGLFE010000153.1 GCA_023144675.1 Thiomargarita sp.
GATGGTGAAAATAAGCAAACTTTAGAAGAACATTTAATTCGAGTGGCTCGGCAAAGTTATCAAAATACCAAAGTTTTATTACATTGTCTTTGGTCGAATCAGGGTTTATATACAATTGATATTCCTAAAAAATTGATTAAACCCAGTCCTAAATCCAAACCGCAATTTCTATGGCAAAATGCTGCGGTAAATGCTATCAAAACTATTGAACAAAGTAGTAGTTTTGGCTTTTTTGGAGTAGTTATGGCAAAGACTGGAACTGGGAAAACTCGGCTCAATGCCAAGCTATTGGCTGCTTTTGGACAACCGTTGCGTTTTACTACTTTATTGGGATTGCGGACTTTAACTTTACAAACTTTAGATGAGTATAAAAATGACCTTGATATAAAAACTGGTATTGTTGGAATTATTGGTGATTATGCAACTTTGGCTTTACATAAGGCACATAGTAATGAAGACAAGAAACTTGATGAAAATCAGGAAGATGATGAAATAGATTTAGAAACTAGCAATCTGCAAGAATTTTATAATAGTGAAGCTGAATTATTGCATGTAACTAAACTCGAACAGTTGCAAGTTGATACTGATTTTCCACAAGAGTTATGTTTTAGTAGTCAGCGTGATAGGAAATTGGATAAAATTAGTCAAGCTCCAGTGGTGGTTGCGACTATTGATTATTTGATTAATGGCATAAATGTTTGGAAATCTTCTAAAACTCGTTATTTGACTAGGTTGATGACTTCTGATTTGATTATTGATGAAATTGATAGTTATCAGCAAGATGATTTAATTTCAATTCATAAGCTTTGTTATTTAACTGGGTTTTATGGCAAAAAATTAATTATTTCTTCGGCTACGATACCAGATGTTTTAATTAGCACTTTATACAACGCTTATCAAACTGGTTATCAACGTTTTGCTAAATTTAGTGATAAGCCAAATAAAATTTATGTCGGGCTTTTTAGCCATCACGATAAGTTGAACAAAATTTATTCTAATGAAAATTCAATTGATGATGAAATAAGGCAATATATTCAAGAACTTTATTATGCAATTGACTCTGAACCAGTCAAACGTAAAGCGACTATGTTGGATATTGGGGATTATTTGCATAGTGAAACTCATCCGCCTGAATTTTATAATCAATTGATTGAATCTATGCGGGAATGTCATCAGAATAATCATACTGTGATTGACGGAATTAAGGTTTCAACTGGTTTAGTTAAATTTAGCAATACGGTGGATTGTTATGAAGTTGCAAGATTTCTGTTGAAT
>JAGLFE010000154.1 GCA_023144675.1 Thiomargarita sp.
GACCCCAACCTTGGCAAGGTTGTGCTCTACCAACTGAGCTATTCCCGCTTTTTAATAATTTATTTGTTTAATTTTACCAGTGAAAATGAGTATGTCAAGAATTATTTTAATTTTTTTAATTTATTTAAGGGTTAAATTTTAATTAAATACTTGATATTTATAGTTATTTTTTTATATTAAAATAATTCATTTTTCGACTTTTTTTATTTTGCTGAAATATCTACTAAATATATAATATTAAAGATATTTGTAAAATTTAGGTTTTATGCTATTATTTATATTTGAGATAATTATATATATATCAAAAACATTGTAACTTTTTTTGGAGATAAATTATTTATGATAATAAAACGACCCGCCTTGGCTTTGATTATAGGAGCATCTTTTGCAATGAGTGGCGCAGTTATAGCAGAAGGTGTTGATTTAGCTGCTGATAAATGTGAACATTGCCATAATGCTAATAATGATAATGAAAAAGTGCCTAATATTGCTGGATTTTCTGCTTTGTATTTTAAAGACACTTTAGAGCATTATAAAACTGAAGAAAGACCAGCTGGTGAAAAAATTGAAACCGAAGGCAATGAACCAACAGATATGAAAATGGTTGCCGAATCACTTAGTGAAGAAGAAATTACTGCTTTAGCAGATTATTTTGCAACTCAAGAATCTAAAGCTATTCCACAAGAAGTAGATTCTGAATTAGTTAAAAAAGGCAAAAAAGTTTACAAAAAACGCTGTAAAAATTGCCATGCTGATGGTGGTTCTGATCCAGAAGATGATGCTGGTATTTTAGCTGGACAACATATGTCTTATTTGAGAGAACAAATTTCCTTGTTTAGAAAAAATGCGGAAGATAAAAAAGATGGTCGTCAACAGTCCAAAAAAATGCGGAAAAAAATTAAGAAAATATCTGATGCAGACGCTGAAGCATTAGTTCATTTTTTTGCCAGCCAAAGTCAATAATTATCAAGTAGGAACTTAACTTCCTAAATAAACCTGTTTAGTCTTGATGAAGATTTAACAGGTTTAATAAATTATTCTTCTTTCAAGTCAGCATAGATTTTTTTATGCCATGAATGGGTTTTAACTTTAATATCATGTATATCTAAAGAAGTTAAAGTACGTGATTTTAAAATATGCTTTCCAGCAATCCAAACATCGGTTACTTTATCACGACTAACTACATAAACTAATTGAGAAATCAGGTTATAAATAGGCTGGGTTTCAATATCCGACATATTAAGTGCAACTATATCCGCCGATTTACCTATTTTTAAGGAACCAGTAACATCATCAATTCCTAATGCCTTAGCTCCATTTAAAGTAGCCATCTGTAATGCAGTTGAAGCGGGAACACTGCTTGCATCTTTGCTAACCATTTTCCCTAATAAAGCGGCAGTTCGCATTTCTCCCAACATATCTAAATCATCATTGCTAGCGGCACCATCAGTTCCAAGAGCCACATTAACTCCTGCTTTTAGTAATTTAGCCACTGGACAAAAACCACTCGCTAATTTAAGATTAGATTCAGGGCAATGAACGATATTAACGTTTTTTTCCACCAATAAATCTATTTCTTCATCGTTAAGATGGGCTGCATGTACGCCAATTAATTTATTAGATAAGGTATTTAATTTTTTTAAACGAGCTAAAGGACGTTTACCATCTTGTTTAACGGCATTTTCGATTTCGCTTTCAGTTTCGTGCAAATGTATATGAATTGGTAAATCAAAATTGGTTGCCATTTCCTGTACTGCTTTTAGGGAATCATCCGAAACAGAATAGGGAGCATGTGGAGCTAAAGCCATTTTAATTAGTGGATGTTCATAATAATTATCATAAACTTGTTTACCTTTGGCTAAATATTCTTCAGTATTACTTGCCCATGCTGAAGGAAAATCAATTACAATTAAACCAATAGTAGCTCTCATACCAGCTTGCACCGCTACTTCTGCGGCAATATCAGGAAAAAAATACATATCGTTGAAACAGGTAGTTCCGCCTCTCAGCATTTCAGCCATAGCTAATTTAGTACCGTCTGCAACAAATTGTTGGTCAACATGTTTCTTTTCTGCTGGCCAAATACGGTCATTTAACCATTCTTCTAAATGTAAGTCATCAGCGAAACCACGTAATAATGTCATAGCGGCATGCGTATGAGTATTAATTAACCCTGGAATTAATAAATGTCCAGTTAAACGATGGGTAATACTAGGTAAAAAATGTTTAACTGCTTCATTACTAGGTAATATGGCAACGATTTTTTCTTCGTGTATAGCAATTGCATATTGCTCATAAACAGTATCTTTTGGCTCTACTGGAATAATCCAACCTGCATGAATAAGTGTGTCAATATGTTGCATTATAACATCCAAATTATTTTAATATATTTACAAATAAAGATTAACATGACTTAATAATTAAGTCGTAATATAAATTTCATCAACTGTATTATGGCATAAACTTTTTAATATGCAAGCATGAAAATCAAAAGAATAAGAAAAGGGTTAAATTATATAAATATAAGTACTATTTTAATATTTATTAGAAAACAGCATTTTACATTAGTAACTGAAGTTACGCAAATAAAATAGAAACCAAGAAAATATAAGACTTTAGATTTTATATCTATCTGTATTGAATTTTCATAAGCCTTATAATATTTGATTTTCAATTTTTCATATCTGCGTAACTTCAGTTACTAATTTCATAAACTTAATAAGTTTTCAAGTATTTTTTCATAAACCAATGATAAATTATCTAAATCTTTAATATTAGCGCATTCATTAACTTTATGAATGGTTTTATTAATCAAACCTACTTCAATAACTTGCGCACCTGTCGGAGCAATAAAACGTCCATCAGATGTGCCACCGCTAGTTGATAATTCAGGTTGGTAACCACAAACTTTGGCAACTGCCTGTTGAGCAGCATTAACCAATATATCAGGAGTAGTTAAAAATGGCATTCCACTATGTTGCCACTGCAAAGAATATTTGAGTTTATTTTCTATTAAAATTGCTTCAAGTTGATTTTGTAAATTTAAATGAGTGGTTTCAGTACTGTAACGGAAATTAAACGCCAATTCCAAATGAGCTGGTGTTACATTTTCTGCACCATTTCCTGATTTAATATAAGTTATTTGAAAGGAAGTAGGTGGGAAAAAATCATTCCCTTGATCCAATTCAATTTCACAAAATTGTGTTAATACTGGCGCAAAACGGTGAATAGGATTATCCGCCAAATGGGGATAAGCGACATGACCTTGTACTCCCCGTATTATCAACCGCCCGTTTAATGAACCTCTACGCCCATTTTTAATTTCATCACATAATTTTTCACTACTTGC
>JAGLFE010000155.1 GCA_023144675.1 Thiomargarita sp.
AGTATTGTACCAAATTTGTAGTATTGCAACGGCATTTTACCCACCCTACCTGGCTAACAGAAAAACCACCCTACTTCCCAGCAATATCTTCCAACTTCTTAGCTCGAATCATTTGCCCATCTAAAGCCGCTTCCTTAGCACTTTTACCATAGGCAACACTCATCAAGGTACTGTAATACACCGAAGGAATATTGAAGTTCGTACCATACTTCTTATTAATTTGCTCTTGATACACTTCCGTATTCATTTGGCAAACTGGGCAAGGCGTTACAATCATATCTGCCCCCCCATCCAAAGCCGCTTCCAAAATATCCTTGACCAAAGCTTGGCTCTTTTCCGGTTCTGAAAACATCAAAGCACCGCCACAGCAAGATACTTTCTTATCATAATTCTCAACTGGTTCCGCACCCATGGTTTCAATCATCTTATCCAAATACATTGGATTTTCAAATGATTCCCCATTAATTCCAAAGGGGCGATTAGTTTGGCAACCAACATAACCAGCGATTTTAATACCTTCCAAAGGTTTCACCACATGCTTTTTCATTTCTTCAAAGCCAATATCCTCAATCAAGACTTCGACAAAATGACGAACTTTCTTTTCACCTTTAAAAGTTAAATTGCCTTCTTTCAAAGCGGTATTAGCATCCGTCATAATTTGCTTATCGTGCAACAAACGTTCATTAGCTTCACGAGTCGCTAACCAACAAGCAGCACAGGTGGCGACTACATCTTGATTTGGATGATGCTTTTCCGACAAAGCTAAATTGCGCGCAGAAAGCGTTAAGCGAGGTAATTGACCGCCCCCCGCATAACCAATCGAAGCCGAACAACAATTCCAATCAGGAATCTCATTCAGTTTAATATCCAAAACTTCGCAAATGGTTTTAGTTGAACGTAATTGATTGGAAGACGATGCCCCCTTTTGTGAAGAACAACCAGGATAAAATGAGTATTCTTTTGCCATCTATTATTCTCCTTTAGACTTTAACCGCTTTTGCAGATTCAATTTCTTTGGCTTTCTTTAAAATAGCTTGTAATCCTTTTTTATCTTTACAACTATGTCCGCCTAAAATTTCTGTAGGTGCCATACGTTTAGTTTTTAACATTCCAAGCCCTATTTTTTGCATTTTTATAGAAGTTTTCACCCCTTCGACTAAACCATTCATAAAATACAAACCCAAACCGAGTTTAAGCTCATTAACCCGACCATTTTTAGACAAATTATCCCAGAATTTTTGGGCAAATTTTTGGGTGGGCTGATTCTTAGGCATTAAACCTAAACGACTGGCATAATGGGCTAAACCGTGCATGATATGGGTAATTGGCAATTCACGTGGACAACGAGCGATACAATTATAACAGGAAGTACACATCCACATAGAACTAGAATTCAATACTTCTTCCCGTTTACCGGCACGAATCATCATAAAAATTTCTTGGGGTGGATGATCCCAATGTGGACCTAATGGGCAAGAACCAGCACAAACTCCACATTGCATACACATCTTAACCCATTCGCCTTCTTCAACATTGGCTTCTACTT
>JAGLFE010000156.1 GCA_023144675.1 Thiomargarita sp.
CATTTTTTATATATAAATTAAACTTTAAAAATAATTTTGCCTGTTTTTTATGGATTACATATTCGGAGAATTACCATGTCTATTTCAAAAGATGAAGTAAAAAAAATAGCCCATTTAGCTCGTATTTCACTTAGCGATGATGATGTACCTTATTATACTAATCATTTATCCAATATTTTAGATTTTATTGAACAAATGAATGCAATTGATACAAAAGATATAACACCAATGGCACATCCTTTAGATATGGTGGCAAGATTACGTCCTGATGTGGTATCAGAAACTAATCAACGTCAACTTTTTCAAACTGTTGCACCACAAGTCGAATCAGGGCTTTATTTAGTACCTAAAGTTATTGAATAATTAAATTCCATTTTAATGCAAATAGGTAAATGGTGCCATAGAAAAAATTATGGTTAAATTTACATTATTTTGTTTGCACCAATTTTCTAAACGTTCTTGTTTATCTTTTGATGGTATAAATGTTACCCAAATATGTTCAAAATTATGCAGTTTATACAGAGTGTCTAAATCACGCTCACAACCAATTATTTTATATTTGGAAATAAATCGCCCTCTAATTATTTTTTTATCGTCAATGAATCCAACTATTTGAACTTTAGGAAATCTTAATTCTAGTAAAGATAGTAATGGCACACAATGTCTGTTAGCTCCATAAACCAACAAATTAATTTTAGTTGCATGAAAATGATTATTCTTTTTAGATTTTAAATAATGTTCACGATATAAGATTCGTATCATTATCATAAAAAATAATAATAATATTAAAGTTAATGGTGCTAACACAAAAGAACTATTTCTATAAAAATAGAACATAACTAAATAAGATAATAACCACAAAAAGGAAACTGTTTTAATTAAACGTCCAACATCATGTATTGAAAAATAACGTACTGGATGACGATAAATTCCAGATATTATCATAGAAGGAATCAATATTAGTGGAAATAGCCAGATTCCAGTTGTTAATACTGGTAGATTAATTTTTTCAAAATGAAATCCAAAACGTAATAAACTGCTAGTCCCCCAAGCTAATTCAATCAAAATAATATCTAATAATATAATAACACTATACAGTTCTATTATACGTTGCCAATTAACGCTACCAATTAAACTAACCCAAATTCCTCGAAATATTAGCGATAAATTACTTAAACAATTATTATTAGCAAAATATTCTAAATCACGTTCTGCTTTTTGGGGAAATAAAACGTTGCGATAGAATTCTTCGGGGTCTTGGTCAGAAGGATATAATTCACTTTCATTTCTAAAAGCAATTTGATTAGGTCCAAAAATTCCAGGAACGTAATTTAAAATCAGGCTAAATTTGCCTTGAAATAAATCCGCATATCTCAAACTTTCTGGACGAGGTCCAACAAAGGACATTTCACCAAGCAAAATATTCCATAATTGGGGTAATTCATCTAATTTCGTTCTTTCTAAAAATTGCCCCACCGATGTCATTCTAGCATCACCAGCTACGGTAACGCCTGGTCCAGCATTACCCCAATCACTTGGAAATTTACGAAATTTATGCATCATAAAATGTTTGCCTTTGAAACCTAAGCGTTTTTGGGAAAAAATAACATTTCCTATGGAATCAATGCGTATTGCTATAATAATTAATAACATAATTGGTGCAGCTAATACTAATCCTACCGAAGCAAAAATTAAATCTATACTACGTTGACACATAAATTATTATACTTTCCTTATTTTCAATATATTTAAGACGTAGGTCGGGTTAATACTCAAAAAATGTAACTATCTACCAATTAAAGCTTCAAATGCGAATAAGAGTTAAAATTTTAACATGATTGATGCGCTTCGTTCCT
>JAGLFE010000157.1 GCA_023144675.1 Thiomargarita sp.
GATATTGACAGGTTTTTAATAATTTATTAATATCATCACTTGATTGAAAAACTTCATCAGCTGTGTGTTTTTGCTCGTAGATAATAGGCGGAGTTATTGGCGTACAGATTGGCTCTAATTTTTCCTCAAACTCCTCAATTTTCGGCGATTCTGGATTTACTAACCTTAAACCAGCTAAATATTGACAACCTTTAACTTTTTTGCCCCGTTTCAAAGCATTTTTTACCCAAACAATATAGCGATTTTCAATATTTACTAATCCTTGAGAAGCGTCAAAATTATTAGCATCAAGTTTAAATACATCTTTATAGCAATCCAAAGCTGTTCCTGTACCACCCGAAGTCAACCAATTATTATCAAAACGAAATTGACAAGTTTTTAATAATTTATCAATATCATTATCTAATTTACAGCCCGCTAAACAAAATGTCGGCAAGGATGAAAAAGAAGTCCAAGGTTCTTGTTTGCCCTTCGTTTCTTTTGAAACAGCTAAACTTACTTCGCTAAATAATTCAATTAAATTTAAATTATCTTGTTTAATAAAACGCAATAAATGTTTGGTATAATAACTATTATCCTGAGTTTTATCTTCATAAGATTTAAAACCAGGCTGAGTAGCATAGGCAATAACCGAACCTGAAATCGCTTGCATTTCTCCCAATCCACCCGCATCACCATAACCTTTATCTTGAATATCTTCCAAAATATCACGACAAGCATCCAAAATCACAATATTTAAACCATTATTAGCAGCCTTCATCTCTGCCAAAACAAAATCGACTGGAGTTGCCCGATGTCTTAACTTATTTGAGTTCTTAATGAAATTAGTCGGCACTAAATAATTAACATCTTTGTATTGCACCGCATTTCCAGAAAAATAAAATAAACCCACGGAATTTTTAGATAATTTTTTACCAAACTTATCAATAGCCAACTCCATTGTTTCCTGACTAGCATTGAGTTTTAATATCACCTTAAAGTCTAAATCTTTTAAGGCTTTTGCCATTTTTCGAGCG
>JAGLFE010000158.1 GCA_023144675.1 Thiomargarita sp.
AGCCTTTATGCTACCTTAGTTTTTTGAGTTTAAAACTGTCCGAAGTATTGTTTTATAAAAGCTTTGATTATTTTATAAATATATGATTTTTATACTAAATATTTTTTGTTTGGTAATGCGTAACTTCAGTAATTATTTTTAAATTTATGAATAGCACGCCGATCTTTTTTAGTCAATTTTTTTTGATTAGATGGATGACATATAGCCGTTTGACGGTGTAATTCCTGTGCTTTTTCTCGTTTTTCAATACTTTCAATAGTTTCTTGATAAAGTAAAACCGCTTCCTTCGCTGAACGGCGTTGCATAGAAAGAGCTTGCACAATAATACTACGTTTGATATAACCAACCCGAACATCTAATTTATCACCAATATGCACTTCTTTAGAGGGTTTAGTTCTTTGTCCATTCAAGTGTATTTTACCACCAGTGGTTGCTTCTGTGGCAAGACGGCGGGTTTTAAAAAATCTAGCTACCCATAACCATTTATCTAGCCTTATTTTTTTTGTTATTATTAATTTTTGCATTAATTTAAAATAAAATAGTTTAAACAAAATTTTCACTAAAAACTAGAATTATAATTGTAAAAAAATAAAAAAAACAGGTGAAAATATTAAATAATCTTGAAAAGCACATAATATACAATATAAATGGTTAATTACTAATAATTTCTATCTTTAATTAACAATTAATCATTAGTTATTCACAATTCACAATTATTAAGTCGCATATTTTGTCAATTCGTAAGTTCTGTTTTATTGAAATTCAAACAATATAATAACTATTAGTCAAATAGTTAATTTAAAAAATGATATTATTGATTTAATAATGGATAATATATTTATACTTTTAATATCTAGGGATTAATAATGCGAATAAAAAATTATGGATTTACCTTGATAGAATTAATGATGGTCGTTGCTATCATTGGTATTTTAGCAGCAGTAGCAATACCATCTTATACGGATTATTTAAAACGATCCAAAGTTGCCGAGGCATTTGTACTTGCTAGCAGTATCGTCAAAAATATTGGTGATTATTATGCTTATTATGGTAAATTGCCGAAAAATAATGCTGTTCTTGATTTACCTGAGCCACAAGAATTAGGTGGGCAATATGCTATCGCTTTACAGGTAGAAAATGGAGCTATTCATGTAGAATTTGTAGATTTAAATTTAGGAGAAAATGTACCTACGCTAACACTGCGCCCGAGTATTGTTGATATTTATCCACCTAGCAATGCACTTATTTGGAACTGTGGTTATGTTGATGCAGTGGAAGGTACGACAATGTTTGGTGAAAATAAAACTAACATTAATTCTAAATATTTACCCAAAGTATGTTTACAACAACCTCAATAACGGTCTTAAATTTATGAAAAAATTTCAACTTGGCTTTACTTTAATAGAATTAATGATTGTAGTCGCTATAATTGGTATTTTAGGTACCATGGCGATACCAACTTATCAAGACTTTATCATCCGTGCTCAAATTAATGAAGCAATGAATTTAAGCGAAGTTGCTAAAAAGTCGATTACTAAATATTATATTGATAATCAAACTTTTCCTGCGAATAATCAAATGGCAGCTATTTCAAAACCAGAACACTTAATTGGTAATTTTGTAACTAGGGTTGAAGTTAAAAATGGAGCTATTCACGTTACATTAGGTAATCGCATTAATGCTCATGTTGAAGCTAAAGTGTTAAGTTTACGTCCAGCTTTTGTTACAGCTAGTCCAAATAACCCTATTTCTTGGCTTTGTGGCTATGCTGAACCTGTTAATGGCATGACTGCTGTCGGTAAAAATGAAACTACAGTTCCAAGTCTTTATTTATCACCAGCTTGTCGAACTTGGAAAGAAAACCAATAGGGCTATTTACCTGAAAAGCTATAGCTAAAGAAATAATTTTATTACCTCTAAAATATAGGAACATTATAATGTACTATTTTTATAAGCTTAGTTATACTATAATTATTGCGATAATAATAAGCAGTTGTGCTGCAACACCTCAACTTACATATAGTAACTACATTAGGGTTGAAAAAGGTATGACGGAACAAGATGTTATTAACATTTTGGGAGAACCTGATAAGGTAACAGACGGTAGTTTTGATGCTGGTAAAATAGGTTCATTATTTGGATTAGACGATTTATCAGCTACAACCATGACTTGGTTACAAGATGATATTAAAGCAAATATACTATTTTTCAAAGGAAAAGTTAAAACTAGAAGTTTTACCAATCAATTTTAATTGTCATTTAATAATTAGTTTACTAACAACTAGTTCATAAAATAATAGATTAATAGGTAGTCTTGAACAAAGTAGTGATGGTCTCAAAAAACCTGTCAGGTATCAAAGACCTAACAGGTTTAGCACTACCTATTTTAGGACTACCGATTAATAATATACTGAAAACAGTTATAAAATGACCGTAAATGTAACTGTTTTCACAGCTTTAAGATAAAATATTAACTCTTTTATAGTCTTTACCTACAAATAACAGAATATAATTAACATGGCTCATATACTTATCGTGGACGATTCTGCTACAGATGTTAGCGTTATAAAAAAGATATTGGATTCAAAGGGATATACAGTATCATCCGCTTCAAATGGCGAGGATGGAATACAAAAAGCTAAGGAATTGCAACCAAATTTAATTATTATGGATATTATAATGCCTGGTTTAAATGGCTTTCAGGCAACTCGAAAAATTATAAAAAACCCTGACACAAAATCTATTCCAATTGTTTTTTTATCTTCAAAAGATATGGAAAGTGATCGCGCCTGGGGTTTAATGACAGGGGCAAAAGAATATTTAACTAAACCTATTAACAGTGAACAATTATTAGAAACTGTTACTAAAATAATAGGTTAAATTATTTAGAACTAGGAATTTAATCAAGTTCTAATTCATATTTCTTAATCATGTTTTTTCTTTGGGAGCTACTTGTTTTGAATAATCGCAATCTTTCTGTGGACATATTTTTTCAGTACCACGACGTTTAGTAGTTTTCAACATCAAAATTGGCCATTTGCATTCTGGACATTCTTCTACTAACGGTTCACTAGAAATAGCATATTTGCAAGTGGGATAAGTTGAACAGGAATAAAAAAAAGTTCCGTAACGGCTTTTTTTCTTGGTTAATGTTCCCTTGTTGCAACTTGGACATTCAATACCAGTATCAACAGGTTTTTCTAATGGTTCGGTAAACTTGCATTTGGGATAATTGCTACAACCAATAAACTTACCACGACCTTGTTTAATGTGTAGTGCTGATTTACATTTCGGACAAGTTCGCCCTTCTACAATTTCTGGTTTAGTTGGGGCTGCATCTTCTTCGCCTTCCTCACCATTAGTTCCAAGGCTACGAGTGTAATCACATTCAGGATAAGCTGAACAGCCAATAAAACGTCCTCTTCTACCTAAACGAATATTCAATTGGTTATCACATTTTGGACATTTCTCATCTAACATTTCCTGAGTAAAATCTTGACGTTTCACCGTCTTCATTTTCTCATCAACAAGTTGCTTAAATTGAGACCAAAACTTTTCTAAAAGCGGTATCCACTCTTCTTTGCCACAAGAAACTTTATCTAAATCATTTTCCAATTGCGCCGTAAATTGATAATCTACATAATTGGTAAAATGTTCCGTTAATAATTTATTAACAATACGTCCAATATCCGTTGGAGTAAAACGTTTTTTCTCCAATATTACATATTTGCGCTGTTGTAGAGTTGAAATAATATTGGCATAAGTAGAAGGTCGTCCAATTCCAAATTCTTCCAAATTTTTAACTAAACTAGCTTCCGAAAAACGTGGTGGCGGTTCAGTAAAATGTTGTGCCGTTTTAATTTCTTTTAACTTAACTTTAGTATTGAGTTCCAAAACTGGTAACAATTTTTCATCTTGAGTTTCTTCCAACTTTTTATCATCAATTCCTTCCTGATAAACCGCCATAAAACCAGGATTAACCAAAGTTGAACCATTCGCCCGAAAACAATTACCTTTACCAGCCTCCAAATCAACGGCAACCGTATCCAAAGTGGCATTAATCATTTGGGAAGCAACTGTTCGTTTCCATATCAGGCTATAAAGTTTTAATTGTTCAGGTTTTAACACCGTTTTTAATTCATCAGGATGTAATTTAGCAGAAGTAGGGCGGATTGCTTCATGCGCTTCCTGAGCATTTTTTGCCTTAGTTTTGTAAACTGGTGGCTTTTTAGGCAGATTATCTTTACCATAACGCTCTATAATTACTTCCCGAATTTCTTCAATAGCTTCTTTAGCTAAATTAACTGAATCGGTACGCATATAAGTGATTAAACCAATTGCACCTTGCCCAGTATCAATACCTTCATATAATTGCTGGGCTATTTGCATAGTTCTTTTAGTGGTAAAACCTATTTTGCGGGCTGCTTCCTGTTGCAAAGTTGAGGTAATAAAAGGAGCAGTTGGCTGGCGTTTACGCTTCTTTTTATCAACTTTAATAATTTCCAGTTCACCATTAGCTGCTTTGATTAAAGTTGTTTTAGTATAATCCGCTCGTTTTTCATTTTTAACGCTAAATTGAGTAATTTTTTTATTTTCAAATAGCGTTAATCTTGCCTTAAAGCTTTGTCTTGTTTTTTGACAATATGCTTCTACACTCCAATATTCTTTAGGTTTAAATTTCTCAATTTCAATTTCACGTTCTACGATTAAACGTAAAGCAGGACTTTGAACTCGCCCCGCAGATAAACCCATCCGAATTTTTTTCCATAATACTGGCGATAGAGTAAAACCTATTAAATAATCTAATGCCTGTCGCGCTTGTTGTGCATTAACTAAATCCATAGATAACTGACGTGGATTGGCAACTGCTTCCTGAATAGCATTTTTAGTAATTTCATGAAAAACAACCCGATATACTGGTTTATTTTTCAAAAGTTTTTTCTCTTCTAAAATTTCGGATAAATGCCAAGCAATGGCTTCTCCCTCACGGTCAAGATCAGTGGCGAGGTACAAAGCTTCAGCTTTTTTCATAATTTTACAAATAGCATCAACATGTTTTACATTGCGTTCAACTAATTGATAATTCATTGCAAAATTATGTTCTGTATCAACTGCACCAGCTTTGGCTAATAAAACACGTACATGACCGAAAGAAGCCAATACTTCAAAGTCATTTCCTAAATATTTTTTAATGGTTTTTGCTTTTGCAGGGGATTCTACAATAACTAATTTACTCACTACTGTTCCCTTAGCTAGAATTGGTAAAAATTGTAATTTTAAAATGAAATAAAAGAATATTGAAGTATAATATACTAATATAATTCTGATAGCTTTTATAAAAAAATAGCCATAATATTTTTTATTTTGATAAATTTAATATTTTTTTGTAATTGCTCACCCGCCTCTAATTTAAGAATAAATAGAAGTTATTCAGGGCATCCACACAGCCCCCTAAAAAACAATTAAAATTATAAGAAATCTATGTTTTACCCTATTTAACATAATAATAGGGATGAGCAATTACTTTTTTTAACTACTTAATGACAGATCTAAATTTATTTATCATTTTTCAGTTTATCATTTTTTTAATTTTTTTAATTTTTTTAATTTTTTTATAAGGTGAAATTTATAAATAAAATTATAAATAATAAATTAACTTATTTAATACTACCTTTCAAATTTAACTTCACACGAATTAGTTTCACTATAAACAGCCATAATACTATTCAATTCTTGCAAAAGTATTTGTCGTTGCTTTTCATTTAAATGTTTAATTATATCAATAAATTGTTGCTGTTCAAGCTGTTCGATAATATTATTGACTGCTCGACAACCTAATTGACATATTTGTTCTAAACATAATTCAACTGGTTTATTATTTGTCATTATTTTTTGAATTGTGATAAATTAAAAATATTTAACAGTTTTTGTTACGAACAATTATAACCTTAAAGTTAGTTTAATGCAAATTACTATGACTGATGATGAATTATATCAATCGAATATATTACAAGGCGTTTCTCGTACTTTTGCCTTGACCATTCCACAATTGCCACCAGAATTATATACAGTCGTGGCTAATGGCTATTTACTTTGTCGTATTATTGATACGATAGAAGATGAACCTAATTTAACTTTGGAGCAACAACAAGATTTTTTTCAGCGATTTACGCAAGTAGTTAAAAATGAAATTCCCGCCGATAAATTAAAACAAGAATTATTCCCTTTGCTTTCAAATCACACCATTGACGCTGAAAAAGATTTGATTTTCAACATTCCTTGTATAATTCGTTTAACGCATAGTTTTACCGCTAATCAACAAGTTATTCTATCTCGTTGCGTAACTATTATGTCAAAGGGAATGGCTAAATTTCAACAAAAAACCAGTCCTAATGGCTTAAAAAACTTACAAGAAATGGATAGTTATTGTTATTATGTGGCTGGGGTAGTGGGCGAAACTTTAACTGATTTATTTTGTGATTATTCACCTGAAATTGCGCAACAACAAAAAGAATTACAAAAATTAGCAGTTTCATTTGGGCAAGCGTTACAAATGACGAATATTCTTAAAGATGTTTGGGAAGATCAAACACGTGGTGCTTGTTGGTTACCACAGGAAATATTTGCCAAAGTTGGTTTCGATTTAACAACATTATCGCTTGGAAATAATTCTAATAATTTTGGCGAAGGTATACAGCAATTAGTTCATATCGCTTATACTCATTGTCAAAATGCGCTAAATTATATTTTGCTGATTCCAAATGATGAAATAGGAATTCGCCGTTTTTGCTTATGGGCTTTAGGCATGGCGATATTAACTCTAAGACGCATATCTAAATATCGCAATTCTTATCAACAAGGGCAACAGGTAAAAATTTCACGGCGCAGTGTTAAAACAACTATATTAATCAGCAATTTAGCTACTAAAAGTGATAGAAGTTTAAAAATTTTATTTTATTTATTGAAGTTACGTAAGTAAAAAATACTGGTAATTCTAAACAAATTAGTGATTGGAATTCAAAACATTGAAATAATTGATGCGCTTTGCAAACTCAGCACATCCTACGAAATTCAAAACTTCAACCTATTAAATTTACTGGTTTGATGAAATTTTAGGAAATTATTAAATCCTGAATCCTTGAAATTGGAAATAAACACAACTTAAAATATTTTTGTGCTAATGTATATTATGGCTTTCGATTACGGTACTAAACGTATTGGCGTGGCGATAGGACAAACTTTTATTGCTACTGCTCGCCCTTTAACTATTGTTTTGGTTAGAAATAAAAAAATTGATTGGGTAAAAATTAATCAATTGGTTAATGAATGGAAACCTAAAGCCTTTGTGGTTGGTTTACCGCAATTAGCGAATGGTTCTAGTAATTACCTGATTAAATCTATCCAACATTTTAGCCAACAATTACAACAACGTTACCAATTTTCCGTTCATTTAGTGGACGAAAGATTATCTTCAATAGAGGCTGCTGAGCGAGGAACTAAAGATTTAGACGCAATAGCAGCACAAATTATCCTCGAAACTTGGTTTAATCAATAAAATGTCATCTATAATTCATGTTGATATGCTGTTGCACAGTATGTCTAATTATCTAAATAAAAAATTACAATGTCCTCGTGATGAAGTGCTTATGATTGGAATCAAAACTGGCGGCGAATGGATTGCTCAACGCTTGCATCAACTGCTGGAATTATCTCAACCTTTAGGAAAGCTTAATATTGCCTTTTATCGGGATGATTTTAGCCGTATTGGCTTGCATCCACAGGTTGAACCTTCTTCTTTACCAGTTGAAGTGAACAATCGCCATATTATTTTAGTAGATGATGTGTTACATACTGGGCGAACTATTCGGGCAGGCTTGAATGAAATTTTTGATTATGGTCGTCCAGCAAGTGTATTACTAGCAGTTTTAGTCGAACGCAATGGCAGAGAATTACCAATTCAACCCGATATAATAGGTTGTTCATTCTGTTTGGAAGCAGGTAAAACTATAAAATTATGCGGTCCTGATCCACTATCCTTAGAAATTCAAACTATCAATGAATAATATTCAGATAAATTCACAAGGTCAACTTAAACATTTTTTAGGAATTGAAGGTTTAAATCGTGATATATTGTTACGGATTTTAGATACAGCCACTTCGTTCATTATGGATGAAAGTAAAGCTGTTAAAAAAGTTCCAATATTACGTGGAAAAACTATTGTAAATTTATTTTTCGAGAACAGCACTCGTACACGAACTACTTTTGAATTAGCTGCTAAACGTCTTTCAGCGGATGTATTAAATTTTAATATCAATACTTCCTCAACTAGCAAGGGCGAAAGTTTAATTGATATGTTGCATAACTTGCAAGCCATGCACTGCGATATGTTTGTGGTGCGACATAGTGTAACAGGTGCGCCGCATTTTATGGCACAACATATTGCTCCCGATGTTCGTATTATTAACGCTGGTGATGGGCAACATGAGCATCCAACCCAAGCCATGCTTGATATGTACACCATTCGCCAACATAAACCAGATTTTTCTAGTTTACGAGTAGCGATTGTGGGCGATATTTTGCATTCGCGGGTTGCTCGTTCCGATATTCATGCTTTAAAAATTTTAGGCGTACCTGATATTAGAGTTATTGCTCCAAAAACGCTTATTCCTAGAGAACTTGATAAATTAGGTGTGCGAATTTTTAATGATTTAACTACTGGTTTGCAAGACGTTGATGTTATTATGATGTTACGTTTGCAACAAGAACGCATGAAAACTGCATTATTGCCCAGCACCCATGAATATTTTAACTATTACGGTTTAACTGAAAAAGCTTTATTAGTGGTTGATTCTGATGCAATTGTGATGCACCCAGGACCGATTAATCGTGGAGTTGAAATTGATTCGCTAGTTGCAGATGGTTCACGTTCAGTGATTCTACAGCAAGTAAGTAATGGCATTGCGATTAGGATGGCGGTGATGGCAATGACTTTGGGTACAATTGAAGTTTGAAGCTTTGTTAAAAATTAAATTGTTTATATTTTTAACTTTTAATTGGTAATTTAATATAGAATATATCAAATATTGGAGTTTATTTACTCTACAATCTTTAAATAAATTGGAATTTTTATATGCTAAAAAAAATAGCTTTAATTAATATTTTTAGTTTCGTAATATTTTGGGGACTATATCAATCTGCTATTTCTTGTGAGCAAACGCTTGGACAATTGGCAAAAACAATAGCAGAAGAGCATAAAATAGATCCAAAGTTAATTTATGCCATTATTCAACAAGAAAGTCGTTGGAATGTTACGATTAATTCTCCAGTTGGTGCTATTGGACTTATGCAAATTATGCCTGCGACTGGTAAAAGTTTTTGTAAATTGTCTAAACAGGAACTTTATGACCCAGAGAAAAATATACGTTGTGGAGTTAGTTACTTTAAATGGTTGTTAGGTAAATTTAAAGATACTAAACTTGCTCTTTGTGGGTATAACGCTGGTCCTGGAGCGGTAAGAAAATATGGTAATAAATGTCCAAATTATAATGAAACTCAAAAATATGCTAAATTTATTTTAGCTGCCTTTAATAGTGGTAATACGCCTAGAAGTAACGAATGTGTTGGCAATAAATCTAAAATACCGCCATTTTATCCACCACCAGTACCACCTGTATTTACTGATTGGGATGTAAAATCATTTTTTTCCGTTACATCTAAGTCTAAACCTACAGAATATGAATCTACAAAAAAATTTGCCCCTTCACTTGATATTAAAAAGTGGTGGCATGTTGGTAGTAATAAGGATAATGTTGGTTATTCTTATGATGACATAAATGCTTTTCTGACTAAAAAAGGTGGAAATTGGCGCATCCCAAGTATTGGAGAATTGCATACTATTCAACATTTTCAGCCTTATATACAATCATTTAGCACTGTAAAAGGAGTAATAAGTTTTATGCCTTATTGGACCAATGAAAAATCTAATAATCGTAATTATTATAGTTACTGTTTTGGTAATAAAGGCTCAGATTGTAAAAAAATAGGTACAGCTAAAACAGAAAGTTTTACTGCTAATCATGGTTTTGCTATTTTGTTAGTGAAAAATGTAGCGAACTTGAATAATCGAATTATAGAAAAAAATGGCATTATTTCTTTTAAATAATAAGGTTAATTAAATTATGTTAAAACATATAGTTAAAATGATATTTTTCATTGGCATAACAACTATTAT
>JAGLFE010000159.1 GCA_023144675.1 Thiomargarita sp.
CTGAAAATTCAATCACTTAGGAAAAATTGAGCATCGCGTTACAATGCTTAATTTTCTAACTTATTAATTTTCTAAGCTAATTAAACTATCCTAACTATTGATAAAATCATTTTTTGGTAGAAAAAATTTATACTCATGGAGAAATTAAATATACTACCCAGAATCAATAAAAATAAAAGAAACACTATTATGTAACATTGATACCTTAAAAGGAGGTACTTTATTTTCAATTGGTGATGTTTTAATTAAGGTTAAAAGCAAAGATGGTCTTGGTGGGTTAATTGAGGAATGGTTTGGGGTGTGGGCAGAAAAACAAGGTTTTAACATTAAAAATCCTAAAAAAGAAGGAAACAGCCAAGAATTTCCAGATTATTATATAGGTGATGACAATGGTTTCTTGGAAGTAAAAACTTTTGACTCTTCGGCTGGAGCAAATTTTGACCTTGCTAATTTTGAATCTTATTGTGAATCAGTAGCCAATATTCCAAATCGAGTTAATTCCGATTATCTTATTTTTTCTTATGAATTAATAGAATCAGCACTAACAATTAAAAATATATGGCTGAAAAAAATATGGGAAATAACATGTTCTTCAGAACGTTGGCCATTAAAAACACAAACCAAAAGAAATGTCATATACAACATACGTCCCGCCACATGGTATTCTAGTAATCCACGGTACAAGGTCTTTGCATCAAAAGAAAAATTTATTAACGCACTTTTTGAAACACAGAAATCTTATGAAACCTTGAAAAATAGTAATAATTATCGTGTCAATGAAAATAAAGCATTATATTTAAGCAATAAAAACAAAGAAACTTAAATGGTTTTCAACACTCTTGATATTACTGATTTAATAACAGGAATGACAACAGTGTTACCAATTAAATCATATAAGTCATTGTGTTTAACGTTGGAGTGATACCATTCAGGAAAACCGAAAAAACGCAAACACTCTCTTTCTGAAATTTTTCTTATTTTACCATTATCAATAACTCCAATTCTATTTGCTTCTGTTGCAACTATTGTTGGTGCAATACAGCTTTCACCTAAAATTTTATTGAGTTCAAAGCTAAGTTTTCCAGTTACTATGTTATAACCTTTTTCTACGTGGATAGCATATTCTCGCCGTTTTTTACCGTTTTTAGTAGTAATTAAATTTTTAGGGTGTTCATATCGTAAATATTTTTTTGAAACCATATCATCTAATAATTTTTTAAGTTCTTTTATCTGAATAAAAGCATAAAACGAATGTATTTCATTCAATGTTAATGGCATTCCATCCATCCAAACAATATTTTTAATTTTAGCCCATTGTTTTTTTCGGCGTTCTCGGAGCAACATAGACATCAATTCTTTTTGCTGATGATTTAACTTTCCTTTAAGTTCTAAATCCCAACTATGTATATTATTTTTTCCACCTCGTTTATCTTTTATAGCTTTACCTTTAAGTTCATGCGGACTGTAAAGTTCTAATAGTTTATTTGTAAATACTGTTTCAAGTGGAGGTAAGCCTTTTTCTTGTATATCGCCAAACAATTTTATTTCTTCAGGAAAATTTTCTAATAATACCTCTTTATATAAGCTTCCTACTATATATAATCTTTTACGAGTTTGAGGTATTCCAAAGTATTTAGCATCCAAAACTTTCCAAGTAACTTTATACCCTAAAGCTCTCAAAATATATAAAATTGTTTTTAATGTGTTTCCTATGTTAGACGAAACATTTTTTTTATCATGCGATACTAAACCTTCAACATTTTCTAATAAAAAACCTTTTGGTTGTTTTTCTTTTAATATTCTAACAATGTCAAAAAATAATGTACCTCTAACATCATCAAAACCAGCTCTATTACCTGCATTACTAAATGCTTGGCAAGGAAATCCACCTAACAAAAAATCAAAATCAGGTATTTCATCTTCTTTTATCTTTGTAATATCGCCATGTACTGTATCGTCAGAAAAATTATGTTGATATATTTCAATTGCATAAGTTTTTATTTCTGATGTGAATACGCACTTAGTTTTTATACCATATTCAATACATGCTTGTTCAAAACCAATGCGTGTACCACCTAAGCCAGCAAACAAATCGATAAACTTAATTTTTTCCATAATAACTAATAGAGTTT
>JAGLFE010000016.1 GCA_023144675.1 Thiomargarita sp.
ATGCGCTTCGTTCCTCAGCAGCATCCTACATTTTTACTTGATTTCGCTCAATGTAAGTCTTTAAGTTTTAATATTTTATTTTTTGGTAATTAGCTTTAAATGTTAGAGTTCGTAAGCTCACTCCGAGCTAGTTTATTTTCACAAAGCCAACTCATAAAACAGACACAAACCATAAAATTTGATAAGGAAAAAAAATGACTTATTGGCATATTCAACTTCATCCTAATGATTCTAATTTTAAAAATGAAATAAATATACTCAAGGAAACGAGTTTAATTGGTTTGGGAGCTTGGAAGAAAGGACAAGCTCAAATAAATTTATTCAATAAGGATATGGAGATTGGAGATATTGTATTAGTAAAAAGGGGGCAACTTACCATTGCTTTGGTTGAAGTAGTTGGCGAGGCTCTGTTTGAACCTGAACCAAATAAAGTACTAGATTGGTTTGAACACAGAAGGAAAATAAAAATATTAGAGATATTAGAGATTGAGAAGTATGATTTTCCTCAACCAAGAGGAACGTTAAGTAAATCTATCAGTAAAAAAACAAGTACTTACCAATATATCAATGATTGGTATAACAAACTGATGAATTATCCTTTACCAGCTTCTGGAAAAAAAATTAATATATCAGGTATTTACATTGAAAACTATAAAATGTTCGTTGATTTTAAATTATCATTTTTAAATAAAAAAGGAGAAGCATTACCCTTAATTGTTTTAGCAGGCATAAATGGCAGTGGGAAAACAACTTTACTTGAATATATAGATAAATTTGATACTCAAAAAAATTTCAAACATAAAGATTATATAGAAATAGAAAACACGGATAAGGATGATTTTTTTACCAGTGAAAAAAGACCTAAAATTTATAAATTTTCAACATTAAACTCAGGAATATCTGGAATTAAAGAACTTAGAAATAAAATTAGATATTTCCCTGTCACGGCAAATTTCACAAAAGATACTCAAGAACTTATTGCCATATACAGTAATCAATTAATAAAAAATAAAGACTATCGCCCTAGTGAAGCTTATGAATCTATAAAGAAAATAATAAATGATATATTCTCATCTTTAGATTTCAACGTTTCGTTCAGTCGATTGGATGAAAAGGATAATGTTTTCTTCATTAATAAAGAAGGTATCGAATTCCCTATCGATGGATTATCGACTGGTGAAAAAACCTTATTATCAAAAATATTTAATTTATATATTGGCGACTATGCTGGTAAAGTTATTTTAATTGATGAGCCTGAATTATCCTTACATCCCAATTGGCAGGTGAAGGTATTAGATATTTATGAAAACTTTTGCAAAAATCACAATAGCCAAATTATCATTGCTACCCACTCACCACAAATTATTGGTAGTGCCAAAAAAGAATATCTAAGAATTTTATCAATAAGTAATGGTCAAGTTGAGGTTATAGATGATTTGACCTCTTATGGTCGTGATATTAATTGGGTTTTAAAAAACGTGATGGGAGTTCAATCAATTAGAATTGTTAAAATCGCTGAAAGGATAAAAGAGTGTCAGGAACTACTGAATAAAGAAAAGTATAGTGAATGTGAAGAATCTCTAAATGATATAGAGAATGAGATCGGTGAGGATGACCCAGAATTGTTAAAACTAAGAAATATACTTTTTTTTGAACAAGATTAAATCCTAGAATATGATAAAAATTAACAAAGGTATTGAACCTAAAACTTTAACAAAATACAGAGCATCCATCTCTTTAAAAGATCGAGAAGGTAAAAGTATCTATGAGAATTTTGAACACAAAACGCAAGAAGGTTGTAATTCAAAAGAGGTTGGAAATTTACGTTTTCAACTTTTAGAAGATCAAGGATATGTTTGTTGTTACTGCCTCTCTCGTATCGGATGTTATAAGTCCAAAATTGAGCATTTCAAACCACAAAGTAAACATAGAAACTTACAGATAAATTACAAAAATTTATTTATTTCATGTTCAGGAGGTTTTAATGGGAACTTTCGTTGTGATACAAAAAAGGGCGATGATGAATTATCTTCTGTGGATTTATTGACTAATATTGAAAATCATATATCCTATAAAAAAACAGGTGATATTATATCGAATGAGCAATTTCTTGAGGAGGATATAAACAAAATCTTAAACTTAAATTCTCCTATTCTCATTGAACTCAGAAAGCAAACCTACTCAGATTTAATTGTTCTGATGAAAAGACAAAAATCAGGAACGTGGACTAAATCCTCTATTCAAAAAATTCTAAATAAATATAAACAAAAAAATAAAAAAGGTCAGTATGCTGAACATTACGGTATGCTTATTTATTTTCTTCAGAAGAAAATTAGTAAATTGTAAATGCTATTGATACTTCAAGTTAAATTAAGGATTATCTGGTAATAATTAATATTGTCTTGTAACATAAAACTATAGTAGAATGAATCTTTTTATAAATCAAAGGAAAAAATAATGTTTTTATACCAAAATTGTCGGCTAAAGTTATTATTTGCCACCTTGTTTTTAAATTTAAGCTGGTTTCTACTTGAGTTATACAACTCTTAATTCATTTATATGAAGAATCATTCTACAAATTATTTTGGTCATTTAAGGTGAAACAATTACGAATTTTTTGGTTATCATTACTAAATAGTACGCGCGATTTGACTCCAATTATAGTTGTAATCGCATTTTTTCAATTTATTGTGCTTGGCGAATATGCGATTCCCAATTTAGGCGACTTGCTAATTGGCTTATTTTTAGTGATATTGGGTTTAAGCTTATTTATACACGGCTTAGAAATGGCTTTGTTTCCATTAGGAGAAACTATTGCCTACGCATTTGCGAAAAAAGGTAATATCTGGTGGCTACTTATTTTTGCCTTTGCTTTAGGATTTGGTACTACTATTGCGGAACCTGCCTTAATTGCAGTCGCCGATGAAGCTGCCAATATTGCTGCTATTGGAGGAATTTTAGAACAAACTGAAACCGCTAAACAATCTTACGCCAATGGATTACGCTTAATGGTCGCCTTATCAGTTGGCATTGCAATTGTTATCGGCGTAATTCGGATTATTAAAGGTTGGGCGATACATTATTTAATTATTGGTGGCTATATTAGCGTGATTACTATTACTAGCTTTGCGCCAGAGTGGATTATTGGTATTGCTTACGACTCTGGTGGCGTAACCACTTCCACCATTACAGTTCCATTAGTAACCGCACTTGGTATTGGTTTAGCATCCAGTATTAAAGGGCGTAATCCGATGATTGATGGCTTTGGCTTAATTGCTTTGGCTTCCCTAACACCTATAATATTTGTAATGATTTATGGTATATTAATACAATGGATGGCATAATAGAATTTTTAATTATATTGTTGGAAACGATACGTGATGTATTGCCGATTATCTTGATAATTTTTGGTTTTCAATTTCTAGTTTTGCGTCAACCTATTCCGCAACTTAAATCAGTTTTATTGGGACTTATTTATGTCATTCTAGGACTTGCTTTATTTTTACAAGGTTTAAAACAAGCATTATTTCCTTTAGGCGAATTAATGGCAAAGCAATTAACCGATCCCAGTTTTATTTATCATGGCATTGAACAAACCCAGCAGTTATTTAATTGGACTGATTATAAATGGGTCTATTTATTTGCGGCTGCGATTGGATTTGCGACCACGATTGCCGAACCTTCATTGATTGCAGTAGCTATTAAAGCTAAAGATGTTTCGGGTGGAACGATTACCATTTGGGGATTACGTATTTCGGTAGCAATTGGAGTTTCATTTGGAATTGCTTTAGGTACGTTTCGGATTGTAACTGGCACGCCATTGCACTATTATATTATTGCTGGTTATATTATTGTGGTTATTCAAACATTTTTCGCACCTCGCACAATAGTTCCATTAGCCTATGATTCTGGTGGAGTTACTACCTCAACAGTTACTGTGCCTTTGGTAGCTGCTTTAGGTTTGGGATTATCAGCCACGATTCCAGGGCGAAATCCTTTAATTGATGGTTTTGGTTTAATAGCTTTTGCTAGTTTATTTCCAATAATAAGTGTGATGGGATATGCTCAATTGAGCCATTTTTTATATCAACGTAAAGAACAAGAAAAAATTGCTAAAGGTTAGTTAGTTAATTAATTAGACAAATTTTTTTGTTTTGGTATATTTCTATTTTTTTCTTAAATTCGGTGAACGAATAACTATAAATTGTAATTGCTCACTCCCCTTGTCTGAACTATGATTCTTTTGATTTGTATGATTGGCTTTGATTTTATACTTTGTTGATTAATTACAATCATAGTCTATTATTTAATCACAAAAATCATAGTTTCAGACAATAAAAAGCTATCTAGGACAGTGAGTAGTTACTATAAATTAAATAACCGATTTTATAACCAAAAATTTTAAATATTTTATGACCCGAATAATTACTCTTAATGCAAATGGAATCCGTGCCGCCGCTAGAAAAGGATTTTTTACCTGGTTAGACAAACAAAATGCCGATATTATTTGCATCCAGGAAACTAGAGCGCAAGAAACTCAATTAACTGACCCACAATTTCATCCCCCAGGTTATTATTGTTACTATCATGATGCGGAAAAAAAAGGTTACAGTGGAGTAGCTTTATATAGTCGCTTCGAGCCTAAAAAGGTAATAAAAGGCATTGGTTGGCAAGAAGTTGACTGTGAAGGACGTTATTTGGAAATACAATTACCGCAGTTTAATATTATTTCGCTCTATATGCACTCAGGTAGTTCTAGCGAGGAACGACAAACGAAAAAATTTGATTT
>JAGLFE010000160.1 GCA_023144675.1 Thiomargarita sp.
CCAATTAAACCTTAAATGCGAAAAATTTTAACATGATTGATGCGCTTTGTTCCTCGGCAGCATCCTACATTTTTTGGTAGTCCTGAACAAAGTAGTGATGGTCTCAAAAAACCTGTCAGGTATCAAAGACCTAACAGGTTTAGGACTACCTTAAATCAAACTTACTTTACAATCTTTCTAAGTTTTTCGATAGCCCGCAATTGCAACATAGCTTCTGCCAGTTCAGATTGAGCTTTCGCATAATCAAAGGCTGCTTTTTTATCAGAAAGTAATTTTTCGGCATTTTGTTTCGCTTCCAAAGCCGCTTTCTCATCAATATCATGGGCGCGTAAAGCGGTATCGGATAATATTGTTACTTTATGCGGTTGCACTTCTAACATTCCGCCAGAAATATAAAAAGATTCCTCTTTGGTATCATTTATTTTTAATCTAATTACACCCTCACTAAGCGGGGTAATATACTGGGCATGATTAGGTAAAATACCAACTTCGCCTTGTAAAGCAGGTGCGATGACCATTTCAGCTAAACCAGAGTAAATTTCCGACTCTGCACTAACAATGTCAACGTGAACGGTCATTGCCATATTATTTTATCCTTTTTAAAGAAATATTTAATTTTTAGATAAGGTGAGTAAAATTTACATTTTGCCCACCAATTTTATGAGAAATATTAAATAAGGTTTTTTTGAATGAATGTATTTTTAGTTACTTCATTCTACCCAAACTAATTATGTACATTTATTTACATGTGTTGCGCTCTTTGTACCGCATCTTCAATTTTACCAATCATATAAAAAGCTTGCTCCGGTAATTCATCATAATCACCATTGACAATACCTTTAAAACCTTGAATAGTATCTTTAAGCGATACATATTCACCTGGCGAACCTGTAAAGACTTCTGCCACGAAAAATGGTTGAGATAAGAAACGTTGAATTTTACGAGCACGTTTTACAATAAGCTTATCTTCTTCAGATAATTCATCCATACCCAAAATGGCAATAATATCTTTTAACTCTTTATAATGTTGCAAAGTTCCTTGTACTTTACGAGCAATGTCATAATGTTCTTGCCCTACTACTAATGGATCAAGCTGGCGGCTGGTAGAATCCAATGGATCAACCGCTGGATAAATACCTAATTCAGCAACTTGACGAGAAAGTACTACTGTTGCATCCAAGTGAGCAAAAGTTGTAGCTGGAGAAGGATCAGTTAAATCATCGGCTGGCACATAAACAGCTTGAATTGAGGTAATTGACCCAGTTCTGGTTGAAGTAATTCGTTCTTGCAAAACGCCCATTTCTTCTGCCAAAGTAGGTTGATAACCCACCGCCGATGGCATCCGACCAAGTAATGCTGATACTTCAGTTCCTGCTAAAGTATAACGGTAAATATTATCAATAAATAATAATACATCTCGTCCTTCTTCACGAAAGTATTCAGCCATGGTTAAACCAGATAAAGCAACTCGTAAACGATTTCCTGGTGGTTCATTCATTTGCCCATAAACTAACGAAACTTTATCTAATACCTTACTTTCCGTCATTTCGTGGTAAAAGTCATTACCTTCACGAGTACGCTCTCCCACTCCAGCGAAAACTGAATAACCACTGTGTTCACGTGCAATATTCCGAATTAATTCCATCATATTAACCGTTTTACCAACACCAGCGCCGCCAAATAAACCAACTTTACCGCCTTTCGCAAATGGGCAAATAAGGTCAATTACTTTAATACCCGTTTCTAAAATTTCTTGGCTGGAAGAAAGTTCATCAAAATTAGGTGCTTTACGATGAATAGCCCATTTTACTTCTTCATTAATAGGACCTTTTTCATCAATTGGATTACCTAATACATCCATAATTCTACCTAAGGTATTTTGACCAACTGGCACTTCAATAGGTTTACCAGTGTTGCTAACGCTTAATTCACGTCCAATTCCATCAGTAGTTCCCATGGCGATAGTACGTACTACACCATCACCAAGTTGTTGTTGTACTTCCAAAGTTAAATTTGGTTTGTCAACTATTAAAGCGTCATATATTTTTGGTATCGCTTCACGAGAAAATTGAACATCGACCACAGCACCAATGATTTGTACTATTTTTCCTGAACTCATATTTTTTATATTCCTTAGATTGCATAATAAAATCTATTATTTAATTTGGCTGATAAATTTTTAAAAGTTCAACAAAAGCCAAAAATTTTAAGTGAATTATATAATAATTTTGATAGTTTTTCAAAAATAAAGCGGTTTAATATTGTAAATATTATAATTATTTTATAATAACTTATTGATTTTAATTCAATATAGATGTATATATTTATAATATATCAATTTGCTAAATAATAAATAAATTTTGTAATTATTTAATAATTCAGATTTTTTACTAATAATAATGAGGTTTTAAAAAATGCCAAATGAGCTTAATCAAGCAAAAATTCACACAATTTATATGCAAAGATTAATTAAAATTATTTTTATCTCTTGCATTGCCAGTCAAGTTTTTCTAATAATTTTTGATTATATTTTTAATTATTTAGATATTTTCGATGAAAAGAACATTCGCCGTATTTGGAATATTGCCCGCGAAAATTCCATTCCTACCTGGTTTTCCTCCACACAAACTCAACTTTTAGGCGTTACCGTTTTTTTAATTGCAATGGTGCAAGCGGCTAATATTTCTCGTTTTAAAACATTTATTTGGATTTTGATTGGATTATTTTTTCTATGGATTGGAATTGATGATGCGGCTGAAATTCATGAAAAATTAGGTGGAGCTTTAGAACGAATAATGAAAAAAGATGGGGGCGAATCTGGTGTAATTACACAATTTTTGTTACAAAATCCGTCTTTTTCTTGGCATACATTTATTGCGCCTTTTTTTATACTTTGTGGTTTAGGCATGGTAATATTTTTACTGATAGATTTTTGGCAATTAAAACTTTGGCAAGCAAAACTTAGTCATTATATAATTTTAGTATTTTTAGGCTTTGGTTGTTGGGCAATTGCACAAGGCATTGATTTTATTGAAGGTTTAGAGAATGCGGATAATATTTATAAATCAATTCAACAAAGTCTCGAAATTAAACATAAATATGGTGTTACGCATACCTTTAAAGTAGTGGAAGAAGTATTGGAAATGTTTGGCACTACTTTGCTTTGGGTCGGTTTTTTATATTATCTTGCCCATATTTCTAATGGCTTGCAACTGAAGATAACGAATAAATAGGAGTTATTTAGGACAATAGCCCCTACAAAACAATTAAAATTGTAGGGGTATAAAGTGTTTACCCTATTTTACTTCAATAATTTCAAAATCATGACTTATTTCAACAGTTTTTTCTAACATCAAAGAAACCGAACAATATTTTTCTGCCGATAATTTTACTGCTTGTTTCACATAATTTTCTTTTATTTGATGTCCAGTTACAATAAAATGTACATGAATCTTAGTAAACACTTTAGGTACTTCTTCACGCCGTTCAGCGGTAATTTCTACAACACAATCAGTAACTTGTTGTCGTTGCTTCTTTAAAATATTTATAATATCTAAAGTCGTGCAACCGCCTAAACCCATCAACACCATTTCCATCGGACGTATGCCTGCATTATGTCCACCAGCAACTGGAATTCCGCCCATGATAACGCTATGTCCGCTATCGGCTTCCCCCAGCATACAAACATCTTCTACCCATTTAATTCGTGCTTTCATTAAAATTTATCCTTTATTTTAAACAATAATCCCCTTCAGTTAAGAATGGAAAAGTTTAATTAAACTTAAATTGGAATATTCCACTCCAATTCATCAGTTTTATCAGCAAATTGTCTAAAAATCTTTAAAGTTTTAACAAACCAATTATGAATTGATTGTAATTGATTAGTTTTGGTATTAAAATCACTCAAAGGCTTTTGAATAATAATTCTCATTCCAGTTGGTCGTTCTTCAAATATAAAACCAGGATGGATTGAAAATAAATGCTTATTTTGCTTAAATAAAGTTCTAAATAAATCATATTGAAAATGTTCTCTATCACACCAATACCAAACCGCTAAATAGGTTTCTGTTCCGGTCAATCGTTCATAATCAAAACAAGCCGTGATTTCAGACCAACCACCGCCTTTAGGTAAAACATTATGCTTCATCATACGATATGAACGTAATTCCAACATTAATTTCAACCGTTCCTGGGTTTCTCTTGGCGCACCTTTAGTTGGGTAACCAAATAACATAGTAAATTCAGCCGCAATTGAATCTAAACATTCATCTATTTTTTTAATCGTATCATTAAAGGTAGAAATAGCGACTAAATCATTGGTATTTAATTCTGTTATGCCTTTCATATTAGTATCCTCAAGGAAATCAAGAAATATTTTGACCAAAGAATTTTGTTTATAATCATTAAAAAATAAATAAATATCCGCCCAACGAAATTGTGCAAAATCAACTTCATCTACAGTTTGAGTTGTATAATACTTAGAACAATATCTTAGGTAAATATTGGCATATTCAGATTGCTCTAGTTCTAAAATTGTTTGATAATCTTGCAAATTACTATGCTGATTTTCTGTAATTATATTTGCCGCATTTTCTAAAAAACATAGATTTTCCTTATTAGAAAATACCATATTTATAGATATATCATCATAAATATACTGGGTTTTAACTGTAAAGTTACGCCCCTTTATACCCAATACTTTATTAACAAAACTATCTAATAAAGCTTGTTCGGAACACAATACACCAGCTAAAACTTCAGTAGCAAAACTTTCTAATTCGTATGTGCCATAAAATAATTGGCTAAACAATGGTTTTTCCATCGTTATTATTCCTTTAATTTATTATGCTTTCATAAACAATAATTTAAACGGTTTCTATAACTTATAAAAAACACTTGATTTTCTTAGCATTTTAAAAGCTGTCCAAAATATTGATAAAAAGCTTGATGTTAAATTAGAATTATGAAGAATTTTTTTAAAATTAATGAAATTCAAATTTAATTATACATAAATATTTAAAAGATTCAAGTATATAAACGTTTAATAAAAAAAAACGTATTTTGTAACAAAACAATTAAAATTAAACATTAATTCTGTTAAAATTTAATATTTAAGAATAACATTTAGGAGTTTAAATGAAAAATATGTTACATCGTTACACTTACCCTAATTTTCAATCGAAAGGACTGTTAATTTTGCTACTTTTGTTTCCTTCTTTTGTTTATGCAAGTGGTGGTAGCGAAATGGTCATTAATTTTTTGTGGATAGCAATATTATTATTATTTGCTAAATTTGCTAGTTTAGTTGAAAAATGGAAACAACCAGCCGTATTAGGTGAATTGATTATTGGGGTAATTATTGGTAATTTAACTCTTGTTGGTTTTGGCTTTTTTGAATCAATTGAAACCAACCATATTATCCTATTTTTAGCTGAATTAGGTGTGGTAATTTTGCTATTTCAAATTGGTTTAGAATCCCATATTGATGAAATGTTACAAGTAGGATGGCGAGCTTTTTTAGTGGCGGTAATTGGAGTTGTTACACCATTTGCACTTGGATATTTTTCTGGAATGTTGTTAATGCCAGGAGAATCAACTAATGCTTACTTATTTTTAGGAGCAACTTTAACTGCTACTTCGGTTGGCATAACTGGACGAGTTTTTAAAGATTTAGGTCAATTAGATACCAGGGAGGCAAAAATTGTTTTAGGGGCGGCAGTAATTGATGATGTTATGGGATTAATTATTTTAGCAGTGATATCTGCTATTGTAGTTAAAGGCGTGGTTACAGCAGGTGAAATTAGTTGGATTACTGGACAGGCTTTGGTATTTTTAGTTGGTGCATTATTTTTAGGGCAATTATTAGCTCCTAAAATAGGTTGGGTTTTTTCCAATATTCATACTGGTATTGGCATGAAATTTACCTTAGCGATTAGTTTTTGTTTGCTTTTCGCTTATTCTGCCAGTTTAGTTGGATTAGCTCCAATCGTAGGTGCATTTGCCGCTGGTTTGATGTTGGAACATGTTCATTTTCAAGATTTTGATCGTCCACAAGTTAGTCAAGATATTAGAGATGCGGTAAAGGAAACAAATAAAAATACTTGTAAAAAAGTGGATGCGATTTTATGTAAATTTGAAAATCAACATATTGATCGCTTGATTGAACCATTAGGGCATTTTCTAATTCCAATATTTTTTGTAGTAACTGGAATGCAAGTTGATTTAGCTACTCTAGCTGATCCTAAAATATTGGTAATTGCATTTATCGTTACCTTGATTGCTTTCGCAGGCAAATTAGTTGCAGGTATTGCCGCTGGTTCGGCTAATAAATGGATTGTTGGTTGGGGTATGGTACCACGAGGCGAAGTTGGACTTATTTTCGCTATTATTGGTAAACAATTGAATGTAATTTCAGAAGAAATGTTTTCAGTTATTATTATTATGGTTATTTTAACAACTTTATTAACGCCACCGATTTTGAATTATTTGTTGCGTAAACAAGCTGTTCAACAAAGTTAATTATTAACTGAAGTTACGCAGATATAAAAAGTTGAAATTGAAAACCAAATGTTATAA
>JAGLFE010000161.1 GCA_023144675.1 Thiomargarita sp.
ATCCAGCGGTTTGGTATTGTTTTTCCTGCGAAGTTGATGATTCTAAACTTTGTCGTCCAGTTATAAGTGATTGACTTCTGCCGCCAGTATAGTTTGAACGAGCATTGTAGCCTGCATCCAGTGCCAAAGTAGGTAACATATTGTAGCTGGCTAATTCATGTATGCGTTGAGAGGTGGCAATTTCCATCAATTTAACTCGATGGTCTAAATTATATTTTAACGCCCTAGCTATAGTTTCCTCTAAAGTCAAAGCTCCCGTAATTGGTTCTTGTTCTAAAAACATTTCAGTCATATCTTGGTCGATACGCTTTTTCACTTCTTCATTCGTTAACTGAGCTACTTTAACGGTGGTACAACCATACATAAAATAACCTAATAATACTACTACAAATAACTTTTGCAACTTCATTATTTAATCACAACCTCATATAAAAATTAATAATAATAAAAAATAAACTATCTACCAAGTTAAAAAATATGTAGGATGTTGCTGAGAAATAAAGCGCATCAACCATGTTAAAATTTTAATTCTTAACTCACATTTAAAGTTTAATTGGTAGATAATTACAAATAAATAAGGAAAAAACTAAGCAATTAGCCTCTTCCTTAATAAACTAGCCCTAAACAGTTTCTTCAACTAAATCAGCTAATTGAGATAGTAATTCATCACGTTCCAATTCAAATTTATCAGCTTGGGACAATTGTTCGGCAAAATTACCTCCAATTAAGCATGATTCATTGTCATCTTCGCATTTTATTTCCTCTTCTAAGTCTTCGTTATTTTTTGAACCTTCATTTCGCCAAAATTCTTCTAATGGTGAAGTTGAATTAAAATTGGAATATCGATTTTCACCACCAGTATGTTCCCAATGCTCGACTTGAGCACGATCACGATTAATGATTCTATCTAATGGTACAAATACTCCATTATGGATAATTTCAAAGTTACCTACTTGACTCAAACTATAATCAAAGTAGATACGATACATTTCATCTTTAACCGCTGGGTCAATAAATTGATTAGCAGGATAATCAGAACTATCACCAAAATTGAATACTCGGAGAGCGCGTGAATCTATAACAGGTTCTTTATATCCAAATTGCCATGCTTCGGTAATAGTACGAAGTTCAGATATAAAAGTATGTCCCTGTTGATGAATTGGGTCTGGTTGTGAAACAATTTCGGGAACATGTATGAAATCATTATTAGTACTATTATTACCATCTTCTAAATTAATTGAAATTGAGTTATCTGAGTCCTGTTCAACAATTAGATAGTTACCATCAGGCAAACTTTCAAAGGCATAATTTCCTTCACTATCTGCAGTGGTCAAGGTGATTAATTCACCATCATCAGGATTACCATCTCCATTTGGATCAGTCCATAATTCAAGATTAACAAAAGGAATTCCTTCATCTTCTAAAAGAACTTGCCCTTCGATAGTAGTCAAAGGCGGATTAACCACAATTGTTACCGTTGTGGTGCTAGTATCACCGTCAGCATCAGTAATGGTATAAGTGAATGTATCAATGCCACTAAAACCATCATTTGGTGTATAAGTAACCGTATCGTCAGGATTAATTACAATTGTTCCATCTGCTGGTTGAGTTACTTCCGTTCCTAAAGTAGGTTTATCACCTTGATCATCATTATCAAATATGTCAATCTTAACTGCTGTTCCATATTCGGTAGTGGCATTATCATTTACCGCACTTGGTAAACCATTTACTGTTATCGTTACCGTTGCGGTTCTAGTGTCGCCATCAGCATCAGTAATTGTATAAGTGAA
>JAGLFE010000162.1 GCA_023144675.1 Thiomargarita sp.
TAAATAAAACCTTCTAAAATAATTTCAGCCGCAGCGGGTACTTGTAATTTACTGGTTAAACAAGATGTTACTTCGGTGCGACTACCACGTAACAAACCAGCAAATGCGTATTCTGAAAGTGAATCGGGTACAGGAGTTACCGCCGCTAAAGTAGTGGCTGGGTCAGTTCCCAAAGCAACTGCAACTGGAAAAGGTTTATCGGGATAAGTTTGTTGCCAATCTTGAAAATCCAAAGCCCCGCCTCGATGCGATAACCAACGCATAATGACTTTATTTTTGCCAATAACCTGCTGGCGATAAATGCCTAAATTTTGGCGAGATTTATGCGGTCCTTGTGTAATCACTAAACCCCAAGTAATTAAAGGTCCAACATCTCCTGGCCAGCAAGTTTGAATCGGAAATTTGGATAAATCAATGTCTTTGCCTATTAAAATATTTTGTTGACAAACCGCTTTATTAATAGTTTTAGCGGGCATATTCAACACTTGTTTAAATAAAGGTAACTTTCCCAAGGTATCTTTAAAGCCTTTAGGTGGATCAGGCTCTTTTAAAAATGCCAGTAATTGACCTACTTCTCGTAAAGCCGTTGTCGAAGATTGTCCCATCCCCAAAGCAACTCGTTTTGGAGTACCAAATAAATTGGCTAAAATAGGAATACTATAACCTTTGGGATTCTCAAATAATAAAGCTGGACCTTCTGCTTGTAAAGTACGATCGCAAATTTCTGTGATTTCTAAATAAGGATCGACTTCAAGTTTAATTCGTTTTAATTCACCCAATTGTTCAAGTTGTTCAATAAAATGACGTAAATCTTTATAGTGCATAACAAAAACTCAAATATAATTTATTTCGTGTAGTCCCAAAATATTAAAAACTATTTAAAAGAATAAAAATCATTATGGTTTTGAAAACTCAATAAATCCTCCATAGTTCTGAATTTCTTCTACAAAAATTTCATCACAATATTGAATTAGATTAGAAAAATCAGAGAATTTAAATTCAATAAGTTGGGTAAAAGCAAAAGTAGCATTACCAGTTAAAAAAACTTTATATTGCTTGTCCAAACTCTCAATCGCTTGACAATAAACCAAACCACCTTGATTAAATACTTTAATGCGCTTATTAAAAGCTATATTTTTTAGCAAACAAGCTACTAAAGTGCTTGCCAACATACCACTGCCACAAGATGCGGTTAAACCAACTCCTCTTTCATAAGTTCTCACATAAATGGAATCATCATCAAGTATTTTACAAAAATTAATATTAATACCATTAGGCAATAACTTAACCGATTTATTAGCCAATTGACCAACTTGCTCTAATTCATCATCATAAATATCGTCAACAATTGCAACTAAATGTGGATTAGGCATACTAACTGCGGTAAAAGTACGCTGTTTAGATATTGGCAAAAATTGTGCAATAAATCTAGTTTCATCAATTAAAATGGGCAAAGAACTGGCTTGGAGAGAAATATTATTTAATTCAGCTTGATAAGTTTCAACTCCAAAATAAATATTATTTTCTTTTTTCACCTGCGAAATACTTTTTAAAGTTTCAATGGCAACCGTATCTTTTTTAAGCTGTTCACAAGCATATCTACCCAAACATCTCAAACCATTACCACACATTTCAGCTTCAGTACCGTCTGGATTAAACATCCGCATTTTAGCATCAGCATTTTGGCTATTTTGATAGAAAAGAATACCATCTGCTCCTAAAGTACTGTTGCGATTACATAGAAATTTAGATAATGTTAGTCGCTGTTGATCTGAAAACAAATTTTGTTGATATTCATCGATAAGTATAAAATTATTGCTAGAACCATGACATTTTAGTATTTTTAATTCCATTTGCTTATTTTTTATATTTATTATGTAAGTATTAATACTTTGATATGTTAAAATAGTTAATTATTTGATAAATATTATCAATAACTTATTATATTGTTTAATGCAGTTAAAAATAAATTAAGATTATTTAATAACGAATTATTGGTTATAATAATTTCAACTTAAAGTATATAATTGCGAACAATTTATTATTGTTTAGCCTAATATTCTAATACTTTTTGGAAACTTTTTTATCATTTTAATGGTATAAAATAGGTATATTTTTGAATTAGTTATTCAGAATTAAAAACTAAATGTAATAAATTTCAATTTTATTCTAATTTTATTCTTTTTAACATAAATAAATTTTTTAGTCATTTTAAGGGTTGGGGTTTATAATGAAAAAAATTATTTTCCTTTTAATAATTACATTGTTTTACTCTGCATCGAGTTTTGCAGGAAAAAGGTTTACTCTTCTAACTGTTGATTTTCCACCTTATTACGGAGAAAAATTAACTAATCAAGGTTGGGTTTCTGAAATAGTTAAAACTGCCCTAGAAGCTAAGGGTTATGAAGTTGAAATTAGATTTGTACCTTGGGTAAAGGCGGTTGAAGATACTAAAGCAGGTTATTATGATGCTTTACTAGGTGCTTATCGTACACCAGAAAGAGCGGAATATTATTACTTTTCTGCACCAATTGCACAAGCACGTACTGGTTTTTTTAAAAGAAGAGATGTAGATATTTCATTTAAAAAATTAACTGATCTTAAAGGCTATAAAATTGGAGTAGTCAAAGGTTATGCTACCAGTAAAGAATTTGATACTGCTGATTATCTAACTAAAATTGAAATGAATGATTTAGGTGCAGGATTAATTGCTTTATCTAAAGGTAAAATTGATTTAATGGCGGATAGTCAAGCTGTTGGTAAATATCATTTAAAACTATTAGAAGCTAGAAATCATGGCATTATTAAAAAAATTGAATTTATTAAACCAGTATTAGCTATGAATAAACTTTATGTTGCCATTTCCAAAAATGCAGCTAATGCAACTCAGAAACTTATTGATTTTAATCAAGGACTGAGAAAGATTTATATGAATGGTTCATTTAGAAAAATTAAAAAGAAACATAAAAAATATATTCAATAATCACAAGCTAATATTCGTTCTTCAATGGAAATAATATGGCGTTTAATAACAGTTGAAGGACATTTTAGTCGTTCATCGTTACATAATCCCAAAATAATTGTATTTAAGTGTTCAATATAAGCTTGATTTAAAGCGGCTTTGCCTTCCTCATATATTAGGGGAATGGCAGGTTGTAATATAATTAATTGGCTAAAAATCTGATTATTTGTGTCGAAACAACGGTCTAAATAAGCTTGCAATGCTATGAAATTTACCTCAGTTTTACCTTGAATATCCGCCAAAGTATAAGCCATAAAATCTATTGGGGTTCTATCTGTAATAAAGGAATTTTGCCAAAGAGGTATAGATTGTTCTAAAACTTTGTTCTGAATCCATAGCCGTTTATCAAAATCTAATGTTTGCGAAGGATTTAAGCCATATTGCTGAAAAATTTTGCTCGTTTGAGTTTGGATAAAAGGAATGTTTTGCTTTTCAGCTAGAACTTTTGCTAAAGTGGTTTTTCCAGTTCTATGGCTGCCACTAATACCTATACAAGCGGTCATTTACAATTTCCTATTTATTCATATTTTAGGATATATTAATATTTTTAGTAGTCTTGAATAATGTAGCATTTTTTAATAAAAATTCGTTAAATATCAAATATTTAACAAGTTTGCCATTACTTTGTGTAGGATTACTTGAAAATATAATATCTTTCTCACGGAATCATGAATTTTTAGAAACTAAATAGCATTTTATTCATTAGCACTTACCATTGTGAGGTATGTTTCTTGCGGTGTTAATTCACCATATATATATTGCATTAAACCGTCTAAAGATGAATCCATTGTAAGAATATTTGTCATTATTAAGTTATCAATAATGTCGTCATTAACTAACGAATCTCCATAGAAAATACTTGTTTTATAACGAACTTGTCCCGTTTCAAAATCCATATCAAAGTTGCCTAAAAACTTTTCATAGTTCAATCGTGTAATAAGTTCCGCCATTCCAACCCTTTTATTTTCTGGAATGTTAGAGCTAAACATTGAAAATAATATAATTTTTTTGTCCAGTTTTTGTACATTTATAATACATTGAAATTTTCCATTCTTCCCACTGATGCCCAATATTATAACTGTTTTATCTTCAATAGACGTGTATATCCAATCTTTTTCTTTTAAATAATTAATAATTTGCTTAAACATGATTTAAATATTTAGTAATATTTTGGTTTATTTTATTTTCATCTTTTCTATTTTGTGTTACTTGAATATATGATATTGACTTGACTTCAATCTCCGTATAGTTATAGGAAAATAACTTATTACTTAAATTATAATCAAAGAGTTTGGGTTTAAAATATTTCTGCCAAACATCATAATGTTCAGATTTTATGGTTTCATAATTATAAATTTCAGCTAATTCATTCTCTTTGTTTTGTAAAGCAATTTTAACAAATTCAATGAGTTTATCGTATTGAATACAATCAGAATTCTCAAAATAAGCTTCTTTCTCTGGAAAGTATATGTCTGGTAATGCTTTTCTATTCATTCTTACAACATTTTCAATTTGTAAAGATTTATTATTGATATCTAATACATAAACCTCTTCATTTTCTGCATTAAACAAGTCAAAATGACTAATTTTTTGATGAATAAATTCCCATATTTTAATAGGTTTACAATGATACATCAACCATCTATTGTGTTTTTTATCATAGTCAATCCAATCATATAAAAACAAATGTCCATTTACAGGGTTCTCATACAAGGTTAACAAAGGTCCTTCAAAGTTGATAATATCAACTATTCTTACAAGTTTATGCTGTAATGCGAAGTCAGATAAGACTTTAGCTCCTAATATTTCCATTTTTATCAAATAATATTTTTGTTTTATAAACAATGCGATTGGCTAAATTTCTATTTTCATATTCGTGAAACGTGAAATGTCCAAAATTCTTCAAATTTGGTTTGTTACCTACTCCATCTTTTTTTATTTCTATTTTAGCAACAGCATTTCCTACGTCTTCAATGAATTTTATTTTAAGATGTTTTCTTTTTTTACTGTATATACTTTTGTATTTACTTATTGCATTTAATGAGGTATTAAATAAAGATAAGCCATATCCCATGCACATTTTATCTGTTTCATCTAACATTCTTGGTGGTGGATCATTTATAAGGTTTATTGGCATAAAGTCATTTTTGTGAATTGTATTATGTACCCATCTATATGCAACCATATTAATCTCTTGATAATATTCTGGCGGACAGTTTTGATATTTTTTTAAATATTCTTGATATTTGAATTTTTTTGAATGCATTAATATCTTTTTGGGAAATTACTTAAGAACATTTGTTTTTTGGGAAATGCAAATTAAGTACTAAATTAGCTACTACAAGCTTGACAATTAGGACGTTTATTGCAAAAACTGCGATAACGGCGAGAAGATTTTTTAAGTTGATATTGAATAACCGCACATTCATGTTCTTTATAAGTTTTAGAAAAATAATGACTACCATCACCCTTTGCAACAAAAAATAAGGATTCATCATTTTCCATAGGATTAACTGCGGCAATCAAAGCAGCCCTTCCTGGCAAAGCAATCGGTGTAGGTGGCAATCCTTTATATCTATAAGTATTATAAGGATTATCAACTTTTAAATCTTTTTTACGAATATTGCCATTATATTTCGTACCTAAAGCATAAATAACAGTTGGATCAGTTTGTAATAACATTCCTTTTTTCAGACGTTGAACAAACACACTAGCTATTTGTGGGCGTTCTGCCGCCAATCCAGTTTCCTTTTCAATAATAGAAGCTAAAATTAAGGCTTCATAAGCAGTATCAAAAGGTAAATTAGTTGCACGTTGCTTCCACACCTTGTTTAGTTCTTTCGTCATGGTTCGATAAGCACGCTGTAAAAATTCTACGTCAGTAGTTTCTCTTGGAAATAAATAGGTATCTGGATAAAAACGCCCTTCAGGATGTTGATTTGCCCAACCTAATTGCGCCATAATTTCTTGAAAATTTTTGGTTTTCAAAGTTTGAATAATTTGTGGATGTTTTTTAATCGCCGCCAACATTTTCCGAAAATTCCAACCTTCTAATATCATTAAAGAATATTGCAAAGTTTTTCCAGTAACGAAAATATGTAATAATTGTTGAGGAGTAGTACCAACTGGAATAAGATATTCACCAACTTTAATTAAATGCGCTTTCTTTTGCCAACGTGCTAAATAAACCCAAGCCAATGTGGTTGGGTAATTAATTACTTCTTTATCCATTAAATCCATTGCTATTTCCCGCAAATTCATATTCGGTGAAATAGTATAAGGTAATTCTTCATATAGAGTTAAAGGTGCAGTTAATTGATATTTATACATCCAATATCCGCCACAACTAACTATGGTAATAAATAGTAATAGAATAAAAATAAGAAATCTAAGCATAATAATAAAAAATAAGTTAGTTTAAATTAGCAAATAAATATACAAATAGGCAAGCCCTAAATAACATAGTTATTTTCCGAAAAAATGTTAAATATCAAACATTTAATTTACTATTTTGTTTAGGACTGCTAAAATTACTAGTAACTATTTACCAAGAAATACATATAAAATGTAGGATGCTACTGAGGAACAAAGCGCATCAATCCTGTTAAAAAAATATTTTAACTCTTAATTCGTATTTAAAGTTCAATTGGTAGATAGTTACAATTACTATTCTAAACGTTTAAATATTAAAGAACCATTAGTACCGCCAAAACCAAATGAATTCGATAAAGCAAAATCTATTTTCATTTCTCTAGCATGGTGTGGAATATAATCTAAACCTTCACATTCTGGATCAAGATTAAACAGATTAATAGTTGGAGGAGCAACTTGATCACAAATACTTGAAATACTAAAAATTGCTTCTAAACCACCTGCTGCACCTAATAAATGTCCAGTCATTGATTTGGTTGAACTAACCGCTAATTTTTTGCTATGGTCACCGAAAATATTTTTAATGGCTAAAGTTTCAACTTTATCGCCGGCTGGAGTTGAAGTGCCATGTGCATTAATATAATTAATAGCATCTGGATTTAAACCAGCATCATTCAAAGCATTTTGCATACATCGACTTGCACCTCTACCATCTGGAGCTGGCAAGGTCATGTGATAAGCATCACCACTCATACCAGAACCAACTAATTCAGCGTAAATATTTGCGCCACGCTTTTTAGCAAATTCATATTCCTCTAAAACAATTACACCCGCACCATCGCTAAGTACAAAACCATCTCGTTCTACATCCCAAGGACGACTTGCTGTTTCTGGAGAATCGTTACGGGAAGATAAAGCTCGTGCGGCTGAAAATCCAGCCATTCCCATTTCGGAACTAGCCATTTCAGCTCCGCCCGCAATCATTACATCAGCATCACCATATTTAATAATACGACTCGCATTAGCAATGTTATGGGTACCAGTTGAACAGGCAGTTGAAATGGCATAATTTGGACCTTTAAATCCGTACATTACTGAAAGATTACCAGCTACCATATTAATAATATTACTCGGTACAAAAAAAGGTGAAACTCGACGTGGTCCTCCTTTTAGGAAAGCAGAATGTCCTTTTTCAATTCCAGGTAGTCCACCAATACCAGAGCCAATAGCTATACCTATTCGTTCTGCGTAAATTTCAGTAATTTCTTTTAAACCTGCATCATTAATAGCTTCAACACTTGCCGCAATACCATAATGGATAAAAGCATCCATTTTTTTAGCTTCTTTTGCAGATAAATAGGTGGTAATATCAAAACCTTTTATTTGTCCTGCAAACTGTGTTGCAAAACGGCTGGTGTCAAAATCAGTAATAGTTGTAATACCACTTCTTCCTGCTAATACAGTTTTCCAACTTTCTGCAGCAGTTAATCCAACAGGAGAAATAGCTCCTAAACCTGTAACAACAACACGTCTTTCACTCACTTTAGTTATATACCTTCATAAAAAGTTAATTGGTTGTCCTTTTCGGATTCGTAAAAAATATTTTAATTCATGTTTCATCATTAACCATTAATAATTCAAATCGTCTTTTATCATAGTAAAACATTAGAAATTCATCGTCATCATCAAATAATCCTAAAATCATATCTAATGGTTCACGGTAATAAGTACTTCCAGCTTCTTCACCAACTCGATCTATCAGAGATTCTTTCAATAATTGAACAACAATAGCTGGTTGCTCAGAATTAGGCAGTTTTTTATTCTTGAGTCCTTCTTTCCATTTCACCAAATCACCTACTTTAAAACTATGAGGTTCAAGTAATGTTTGGTGTGCTTTTATCAAATTTTGAGTATAATTGGCATCGTATTTTTGCTCTTTTACATTAAGCTGATTTAATAATACTTTTAATATTTCATTTGCTGAAAGTTGAGGTTCTTGATTTTTCAATGCTTGTAAAATATTTTTATTCATTGATAGAATCCTTTTGAAATATCGTTTTATTACGTTTATCTTGTAACGCTTTTACTGAAGCCGAAAATAACAACAAATCTTGCTTTTCAGAACCTAGAATAGAAAAATTATTTTTTCCATTTTCCCATTGTTTTAATTCATCTCTAGTTACATATTCTATTTCTAAAAATTGCCTCAATTGTATTAATAATTGTTTAAAACTATCTTGCAATTGACTTTTTAACTCAGCTTCTCGAACATATTTTTTTGAATTATCCACTGGAGAAATAATAATCAAAGCACGATTAATTTTTAAACCACCAAACTCAAGATTATAAAGTTTATTAGGATTACCATTATTTTCTAAATAATCTTTCATTTCCGTAAAAAAATTACTTCTTTGTTCAACCACATCAATACCAGAAAATAATCTAAGTTCCTCGTTAGTTAGTATTTTTAATAATTCTTTATAAACTTGACTAATAGTTGATAAATTATTTTTTAGTATATCTGTTGAAATAAATAGGCTAGAATTTGAATCATCTTCCTTTTTAACCAACATTAAAAGCTTGATAGGATAATATTTTTTCGATAATTTTTGCTTTAATTCATTAACTAATTCAGTTTTCATTTTGTAAATTCTTTAAATAATCGAATTGAAGCACGTAATGATGCTCTAGCATCTTCTTTCATCTTAGGTTCAGTATTATAACGTAAACCTTCATTCCATTTTTTTATTATTTGCCAATGCAAATTTAACCTTGGATTAAATTTTGAACTTTTTTCATCAAAAACATCTTGTATTCCAGATAAAATTTAAGGTCTTCAAGCTTATGTGTATAAAAAGTTCTATCATTATCAAATTTTGCTGGTAAATATTCATTCCAAGCTAGTTTCTGACAAATTTTATATTTAAGCGCCAGTTCAACTGCATAACCACATAAATATATTGCACCTTCATATCTTTCTTGTTTGTAAAGTATAATAGCATCACATAATCTTGTTTTAGCCAATATTTTTAAGTCATTGGCATTTATAGAACTGGGCATATTTAACTATTCGCAAAAATAATTATTTTTAAATAACTGGTAGTTCTGAAATATGAATTATATTTGTATTCAAATCAAAAAATGATATTTCTCAGCACTACCAAAAATTTAAAACTATTTACTTATGGAAACAGCAATATTTATTTACTGATTTGCTTCAACATAATCAATTGCTTGCTGAACTGTTTGAATCTTTTCAGCTTCTTCATCTGGAATTTCGCACCCAAATTCTTCTTCAAGTGCCATCACTAATTCTACGGTATCAAGAGAATCTGCACCTAAATCATCAACAAAAGAAGATTTATCATTTACTTCATCTTCCTTAACACTTAATTGTTCGATTACGATTTTTCTAACGCGGTCTTTAATGTCGCTCATGATAATAATTTCCTTTTTTTTTATATAAATTAAAATTAAATAATTAAACGTTGATAAATAATAAAATTGATTATCCAAAAATTATGACATATACATGCCACCATTAATATGTAATGTTTCACCAGTAATATAATTAGCTAAATTTGAGGCTAAAAATACTACTGCATTAGCTACATCATTAGGTAAACCAGCTCGCTTGAGTGGAATATGTTGTAAAGTAACTGCCCGTTGATCTTCAGAAAAACCATTAGTCATATCGGTTTCAATAAATCCAGGTGCTACAGTATTAACTGTAATATTACGACTACCAACTTCTCTAGCTAAAGATTTACTAAAAGCTATTATACCTGCTTTTGTCGCAGAATAATTAGTTTGTCCAGCATTACCTGTTAAACCGACAATACTACTGATATTAATAATACGTCCATGACGTGCCTTCATCATAGCACGCAAACAAGCTTTGGATAGTCGATAAATGCTGGTTAAATTAGCATTAATCACTTCATCCCATTCTTGTTCGCTCATCCGCATAAGTAATGTATCGCGGGTAATTGCTGCATTATTAACTAATATAGAAGGATTATGTTTCGCTATATTAGCTATTAAATTAGTAATAGAATCTGCTTCCATCACATTTAATTGTTGACCTTCGCCTGTAATATTATGTTTGGTTAAAAACTGTTTAATATTATTTGCGCCTTCATCTGTAGTTGCAGTACCAATAATATAAGCACCAGCCTGTCCGAGTTCTAACGCAATGCCTTGACCAATTCCTCGACTTGCACCTGTTACTAAGGCAATTTCACCTGTTAAATCTATTTTCATGCTGTTGTCTCTAATGCTTGTTGTAACGTTTCCACATTCATAATCGGTTTAGCTACAATTTGACGATTAATACGTTTATTTAAACCAGTTAATACTTTAGCAGGACCACATTCAAATATAGCCACTGTACCGGCTTGAATCATTTTTTCAATCGTTTTTACCCAAGGCACAGGATTATATAGTTGGGCAACTAAAGCGGCTCGAATATCATCAGGATTTTCTTTAGTAGCAACATCAACATTATGAATAACTGGAATCTTAGGCGATTTAATGTTCACATTAGCTAAACGTTCAGCCATTTTTTCTGCGGCTGGTTTCATTAATGAACTATGCGCAGGTACGCTTACTGGTAATAAAATAGCTCGTTTGGCTCCAGATTTTTTGGCTGATATTATTGCTCGTTTAATAGCAGTAGTATGTCCTGCAATTACAACTTGTCCAGGAGAATTAAAATTAACTGCCGAAATAGCTTGTCCTTCAGAAATTTGGTTGCATATTTCAATCACAAGTTCATCATTTAAGCCTAAAATAGCAGCCATCGCACCTTCACCTTTTGGCACCGCTATTTGCATAAAACGTCCTCGATCTTGGGCTAAACTTACTGCATCTTTAAATTCTAAAGCATTGGCTGCAACTAAAGCACTATATTCGCCAAAACTATGTCCTGCCATTAAAAACGGTGATTTTCCACCTTGTTGCTGCCATAAACGCCATATTGCAACTCCAGCCGCTAATAATGCTGGTTGAGTTTTGTCGGTTTGGTCTAAATTTTCTTTTGGTCCTGTTTGAGTTAATTGCCATAAATTATAGCCTAATATTTCCGAAGCTTCAGCGAAAGTTTCTTCAATAATAGGATAGTTAGTGGCTAAATCGGAGAGCATTCCAACAGATTGTGAGCCTTGTCCAGGAAAAATAAATGTAAATTTCATATATTTATATGTATTCACTTAAAACAGAAAAACGTAGAAACAAGGTATATTTTATCTCAATACCATTAAGTTAAAAATAATTGTCTGAACTATGATTTTTTATGATTTTTTTGATGAATATGATTTTTAATTTTGTTAATAGCTCACCCATCCCCAATTTAAGAAAAAATAGAAGTTATTCAGGACAGACACACAGTCCCTACAAAAAAATTAAAATTGTAGGGGTAAATCTATGTGTTTACCCTATTTAACATAATAATGGGAGATGAACAATTACTTAATTTTAAATTAAAAATCATATTCATCAAAAAAATCATAAAAAATCACAGTTCAGACATTTTATTAATATTTTAGTAAAATCGCTCCCCAAGTAAATCCACCACCAACAGCTTCTAATAATACTGTATCCCCACGCTTAATACGTCCATCACGTACTCCAACATCCAATGCTAGCGGAACTGAGGCAGCAGAAGTATTTCCATGTTCAGCTACGGTTAAAATTACTTTTTCCATTGGTAATTTCAATCTTTTAGCAGTGGCGGTAATAATACGAATATTAGCCTGATGCGGTACTAGCCAATCAATAGCAGTTGTATCCATTTGATTAGCTTCTAAAGCTTCATCAACAACTTTACTCAATGCTTTCACCGCAAATTTAAACACTTCATTACCTTGCATTTTGGTAAAGGTATCACCGTGAAGACGACCCTGTTCAATTTTACTTGGAACAGTTAATACGTCTTTATAAGCACCATCAGCATGTAAATGAGTTGATAAAATACCAGGTTCAGCACTCGCTTCAAGCACTACTGCGCCACCACCATCACCAAATAATATGCAAGTATTTCGATCAGACCAATTAACTAAACGGGAGTAAATATCAGCTCCAACCACTAAAGCACGTTTAACAGTGCCAGTTTTAATAAATTTATCAGCAATGCTTAAAGCATATACAAATCCGCTACAAACAGCTTGTATATCAAATGCCATTGCACCATGATTACCTAAACGTGCCTGCAATAAACAAGCGGTACTAGGAAAAACTCTGTCAGGAGTAGTAGTACCTACAATAATTAAATCTATTTCAGAACATTTAACTTTAGCCATTTCTAATGCTTGGCGAGATGCATTTTCAGCTAAATCACAAGTATCTTGATCGGCAGCAGCTAAATGACGGGTATGAATACCAGTTCGTTCCACAATCCATTTATCACTGGTATTAACCGTTTTTTCAAGTTCAGCATTAGTTAATATTTTTTTAGGTAAATAGCCACCTGTTCCAATAATACGGGAATAAATCACTCAATCAACCCTTTGTTCATTTAATAAAGTTTCTAAAATATGGCTAATTTGAGAAGGTACATTTTTTTGTACTTCAATCATGGCTTCTTTAATAGCAGAGGTAAATGATAATACGTCTGCGCTACCATGACTTTTAATAACAATCCCTCTCAATCCAAGTAAACTAGCCCCATTATATTGTCTTGGATCTATTTGATGATAGATACTTTTAATAATTGGTAAGGCAATTAAACCTGTCATACGTGTCCATAAATTTTTTCTAAAGCTTTGTTTGACAAAATAACCAATCATTTTGGCAACACCTTCGGTTGTTTTCAACGCAACGTTACCTACAAAACCATCGCATACTACCACATCAACTGAACCTTTATAAATATCATCACCTTCAACAAAGCCGATATAATTAACCTCTTTAATTGAGGATAATAATTTTGCAGCTTCTTTTACACTTTCATTGCCTTTGATTTCTTCTTGCCCAATATTTAATAAACCAATACTAGGATTTTCTAAATTATCAACTGCTTGGGCTAATACCGATCCCATAATTGCAAATTGAAATAATTGCTTAGAACTGGTATCAATATTAGCTCCCAAATCAAGAACATGAGTCGTTGTTCCTAACATATTTGGTAATGCACTTATAATAGCAGGTCTATCAATGCCAGGCAAAGTTTTTAACACATAACGAGCGGTTGCCATTAAAGCCCCAGTATTACCTGCACTAACACAGGCATCTGCTTCATTTTGCTTAACTAGGTTAATTGCTACCCGCATGGAAGAATCTTTCTTTTTCCGTAAAGCGTGCGAGGGCAATTCATCCATTTCAACCAGTTGTCCAGCATGTCTGATAGATAAACGCTGAATTATATTCGCGGAATGATGACTCAACATTGGTTTAATAACAGTTTCATTTCCAACCAGAATAATTTCTAACTTATCCTGTTCTGATAACATTTTGAGAGCGGCAGGTACAATAACATTAGGACCATAATCTCCGCCCATCGCATCTAGTGCAATTCGTGGTATCAAATTTCTTCCTTCTGTATTATTACTCTACGACCACGATAATAACCAGATGGACTAATATGATGACGAATATGTTCTTCACCTAAAGTAGGTTCAATAGATAAAGTAGGAGCTTTTAACGCATCATGTGAACGACGCATACCTCGCTTAGAACGAGTTTTACGATTTTGTTGTACAGCCATATTAAATCCTTATCTTAAAATATATTTTATTTATTGGTTTTAAACTTTAATAATTATTCAATTATAAATTAAAATATTAAACTATTTATTATTTTAATAGGTAATTTATTTATAACATTTTTTCTGATTGGCTCTTTACATAAAAAATATTTTTTTTAGTAAAATATCAATATTATTATAAATAGCTATTTTTATAAAAATAAATTAAATCAAATATTTAGCATTATTTTATTTTTTTAATTGTGATAAAACTTGGAAAGGGTTATTTTGTTGAATAATTGGTTTTGATTTAGTTGTTATTTGATACTTATTAGATGTACATATTTCATGTGTTACAGTTATTGGTAAAGATAAAATTAATTCGTCCTCAACCAAATTGAATAATGAAATGGGTGTATCAGTCATCATGATTGTTTCATAATCTGAAGGTAATTCATTATTTTTAGATTCAGAATTTAGCATAATTAAACGTGTATAAGTTTTAACTAACCAAATTACTGGTTGCAAACATCGTTGACAAATTATTGATAATGATGCTTCAGTATCACCTTGAATAGTAGGACGATTTTTATCATCTAATGAAAATAACCAGTTAATAGTTATATATCCCTTAGTATCATACAAGTTATTATGTAAACGAGTCATTTTTGAAAAATCAATATTTCCTTTTAAATAACGATTTGCAATAGCTAATTGTCTTGGATCAATGAAATTCGGTAAATATTTTAACATAAAAAATAAAAATGATATAATGGAATATTTTTGATGTCAAATTTATTTATTCTTTACATTTAAAATTAAGCTTAAAAACACTTAAAATTCAATATATTATAATATTTTATACAAATTAATATATTTATTTATGAAATTTATATATTGAAAGAAAATTATAATATCTCGAAAACAATAAATTTATTTTTATTTCAAAATTAGGATTATCATGTCTTTATCTTTAGTATTGGCTTCTACTTCTTCATTTAGAAAGGAAATTTTAAATCGGTTACATATTCCTTTTGATATTTTTGCTCCTAATGTGGATGAAACCCGTTTAATAAATGAAACGCCTATTGATTTAGTTAAACGTTTAGCCAAATTGAAAGCACAATCAGCACAAACAAGTTATCCAAAAGCTTTAATTATAGGTTCTGATCAAGTTGCTGTTATTGGAGATAATTTATTGGGTAAGCCAGGTACGCATCAACAAGCAATTGAGCAATTGAATTTTGCCAGTGGTAAGCAAGTTGATTTTATTACTGGAATTTGCTTGTTAAATACAGAAACAGGTAAATATCAGCTTGATTTGGTTAATTTTAAGGTTAAATTTCGCAATTTAAGTTTAAACCAAATAGAAAATTATTTAAATAAGGAAAAACCTTATAATTGTTCTGGTAGTTTTAAATCTGAAGGATTGGGTGTTGCTTTATTGGAAAAAATGGAAGGTAATGATTCAACTGCAATTGTTGGATTACCTCTTATTCGCTTAATACAAATGCTTGAAAATGAAAATTTATTTGTACTTTAGAATTTTGCATTGCTAATTATCATTAAAAATTTCAATTTAATTGTTGTCATTACCCATGAATCAAACAGGTACTCTTTACGTAGTTGCAACCCCAATAGGTAATTTACAGGATTTCAGCCCGCGAGCTCAATCCATTTTATGCCAAGTTGATTTGATTGCCGCTGAAGACACACGCCACAGTCATTATTTATTAAATAATTTTGGGATTAAAACTCCTTTGCAAGCTTTACATGAACATAATGAAAAACAACAATGTCATTCATTATTAAAAATTTTGCATCAGGGGAAACAAATTGCTTTAATCAGTGATGCTGGCACTCCTTTAATTAGCGACCCTGGTTATTTTTTGGTTAAAACCGCTCATGCTGAAAATATAACTGTGATACCAATTCCTGGTGCTAGTGCCTTAATTAGTGCTTTATCTGTATCTGGTTTTTCTTCAAATCGTTTTGTTTTTGAAGGATTTTTACCTAATAAATCTATTGCCCGCCAAAAGCACTTATCTAATTTATTAAAAGAATCACGAACTTTAGTTTTTTACGAAGCTCCGCATCGGCTTATAAATTGTTTAAATGATATGAAATCTATTTTTGGCGAATCAAGGGAAATAGTTTTAGCCAAAGAATTAACCAAAGTATTTGAAAAGGTATATCGAGGTAGTTTCAGTAACATAATAGATTGGTTAAATGAGAAACCTGAAAGACAGAAAGGCGAGTTTGTAATTCTTGTAGAAGGGGCTTTAAAAGAAAGTTCTGATAAAATTGATGTTGAAACAGAACGTGTTTTTAAAATTTTATCTCAAGAATTATCACTTAAACAGGCAGCTAAACTAACAAGCCGTATTACTGGTGCTAATAAAAATAGTTTATATAAATTTGGATTAGAACAAATTTAGAGTTAAAAACAAATTAAACCTTTTTATATTTTATAAGGTTTCACGTATATAAGGTTCTGCTCGCTTAAATAAGATTAAAGCTGGTGCTAGTAATAGTAGCCATAAAATTACAGGTCTCAATAAATTACCATAATCCCAGGGCAAGCCTTGTAAACTGGCATGAATTAACGCCATAATATCTGCTACAGGATTAATAACCAATATCCACTGCATCGCTTCTGGCATTTGACCTGGCATATATAAAATAGGAGTTAGATATAAAGTCATGGAAATTAGAAAGGGAAAAAATTGTCCTACATCTTTGATAAATAAACCAATTATTGCTAATAAATAACAAAATGGTAATAACCATAAGGATAATAATATAATTACCAATATTGCCATTGGTACAGTGCTAATGCCTTCTAATATCAAAACTGTTATAGCCATAATAATAATATATAAAGCCACTGATAAAAATAAGGGTATCACTGGCAAAATTATAATTGGAAACACCGTTCGTTGATATAAACCTGCAAATTCTGATAAAACATTTAAACTACGTAATAAAGTTTCAGAAATTAAAAACCACGCTAACATCCCAATTAAAAAATAGTCAACAAATGCAACTCTACCTGGAAATTTTATTTTAAGTACAACATCTAGTAAAAACCAAAAAGCTAATATTTGTAATCCTGGTTGAAGCAATAACCAAATATCACCAAATATAGTCTTAGAAGTACGAGTTGTTATATCACGTTTAATTAGTAAATATATTAAATAACGATGTTTATAAGCTGCTGTAAAGGGAATATAAAATCCTCTATAAGTAGCAAAAAGGTAGCGTTTGGAAAAATCAAATAGCATATTATAACTGAAGTTTCGGAGTTTAAAATAAGAAATATCGTAACTGCCTACCATAGCATAAAAAAGAATATACAAAAAAAAGAAAAAATGTTAAACTAATATAATGAAAGGATTCCAAATCGACTTAGAATTTCTAAAAGTAATTAATGCGCTTCGCAAACTTGGCATCTCCTACAATTTTAAATTATTTAATTAAGAAATACCTATAAAATTAAGTAAAAGATGTAGCTTGCAAAAAGTCTAATGAATCCACTAAAATATTAGGTATAAATTAAAATCACAAAAAAAATTTAGAAAACACTAGATTATTTTAAAATTAATGGTATAATAAATTTATTCAAGATAAAAAAAGGGCCTGTAGCTCAGTTGGTTAGAGCAATCGACTCATAATTGATCGGTCGTAGGTTCAAGTCCTACCGGGCCCACCAGTTTTTTCCTACCCTTGTTATACCCAGTTGCTTATTATGTAGCTGGGTTTTTTTATTTCTAATTACCTTGGTTTCAAATAAAAATGGCATATAAATCTTTAGTTTCACCTATTTATTTAGGGGTAAATATTGATCATATCGCAACCATTCGACAGGCTCGTGGTACACGCTATCCAGACCCAGTTCAAGCTGCTATTATGGCTGAACAAGCAGGTGCAGATTTAATTACTTTACATTTGCGAGAAGATCGCCGTCATATTCAAGAACGTGATGTGATTTTAATTAAAGATGTATTACTTACTCGCATGAATTTAGAGATGGCAGTAACGGAAAATATGTTATCTTTTGCCGAACGAATTTGTCCTGATGATGTTTGTTTAGTTCCAGAAAAGCGTGAAGAATTGACCACCGAAGGCGGACTTGATGTCGCTAACCAAATTGAGCAAATTACTGAAGCTTGTCAACGTTTAACCGCAGTTGGTACTCGAGTTTCCTTGTTTATTGATGCTGATCCAGTGCAAATTGAAGCGGCGGTAAAAGTCGGTGCGCCAGTGATTGAAATTCATACTGGACATTTTGCCGATGCAATTGATGAAGCTACCCGTCAACAGGAGTATAATCGTATTTTAACTGCGGTTAAACAGGGTGTTAATCTAGGTTTACAAGTAAATGCTGGACATGGATTAAATTATCATAATGCAGTAGATATAGCTAATATTCCAGAAGTGCTTGAATTAAATATTGGTCATGCCATCATTGCTCGTGCTGTTTTTAGTGGATTTGCCGAAGCGGTAACAGAAATGAAACGTTTAATTGTAGAAGCTCGTAATCATCAGACTTAATATGCCAATTTATACAAATGATAATTACCAACATGATAATATTCCTAAAATAGGGATTTTGCTGATAAATTTAGGTACACCTGATGCCCCTACAGCAAGTGCATTAAGAGCTTATTTAGCTGAATTTTTAGCCGATCCAAGAATTACCGAAATGCCACGTTGGCTATGGTGGTTAATTTTACATGGTATTATATTACGAATTCGTCCGCATAAATCAGCATTAAAATATCAAAAAGTTTGGACTGAATTAGGGTCGCCACTATTAACAATCAGCCAAGCACAAAAACAAGCTTTAGAAATAGCATTAAAAAGTTATTTTCCAGATATTCCAATTCAAATTTCTTTAGCGATGCGCTACGGAAACCCTTCTATTTCATCAGCTTTGGAAGAATTACGCCAAGCCAATGCTCGTCAAATTTTGATTCTGCCACTTTATCCACAATATTCAGCAACTTCTACTGCTTCTGCATTTGATGCTGTTAGTGATGTTTTTAAATCTTGGCGGTGGCTACCTGATATTCGTTTTATTTCTAATTATCACGACCAAATTTATTATATAAATGCTTTGGCAATCCAAATTAAAAATTATTGGGATAAACAAGGTAAAGCTGATAAATTACTATTTTCATTTCATGGTATTCCTAAACGCTTTTTTTTAGCCGGCGATCCTTATTATTACCAATGTCAAAAAACGGCTCGTTTAGTTGCAGAAAAAATGGGTTTAGAAAAAGAAGAATGGCAACTGGTTTTTCAATCTCGATTTGGACGAGAAGAATGGCTTAAACCTTATGTTGATTACGAATTAGTTGAATTAGCTAAAACTGGAACAAAACGAGTTGATATTATTTGCCCTGGATTTGCTGTTGATTGTTTGGAAACTTTAGAGGAAATTAATCGGGAAAATAGGCAAATTTTTTTACAAGCAGGCGGTAAAGAATTTCATTATATTCCGGCTTTAAATGATAATCTTGAACATATTCAAGCTTTGGCTGAATTAATTAAACAACATACGCAAGGTTGGATAAATTAATGAGCTAAAATAAGCCTAACAATACTTCGGACAGTTTTAAGGCTAAAAAATTAAGATAACATAAAAGCTTGATTTTACTAACTTCCATTAAATCAAACTTAGAATTTTACCTAAGTTGTATTTAATTATGATACCGTAAAATAAGGCTTTTATCATACTTGGGTTTATACTAAGAAAAACT
>JAGLFE010000163.1 GCA_023144675.1 Thiomargarita sp.
ATTCAACGTTTACGACCAATAGAAAGTCGTAATGAAATTATCAATGTTTCAGATATTGAGCTTATTATCAGTAAAATTGCCCGTATTCCAGAGAAAAATGTTTCTATTTCGGATAAGGAAACTTTACGTAATCTTGAACGAGACCTTAATATGGTAGTTTATGGGCAAGATAAAGCGATTGACACTTTAGCACAAGCAATTAAAATGTCGCGTTCGGGTTTAGGAAATACTGAAAAACCAATTGGTTCATTCCTATTTATGGGACCAACTGGAGTAGGTAAAACCGAAGTAGCTCGTCAACTATCCCGTATTATGGGAATAGAATTACTTCGCTTTGATATGTCAGAATATATGGAAAGACATACCGTTTCCCGTTTAATTGGCGCACCTCCTGGCTATGTTGGTTTTGACGAGGGCGGTTTATTGACTGAATCGATTAATAAAAATCCTTATGCAGTATTATTATTAGATGAAATTGAAAAAGCCCATCCCGATGTTTTTAATCTGCTATTGCAAGTTATGGACCATGGAACTTTGACTGATACTAATGGGCGCAAAGTTGATTTTCGACACATTATCTTAATAATGACAACTAATGCTGGAGCTGAAGATGCAAGCCGTTCCTCAATTGGTTTTAATACCCAAGATCATTCTACTGATATAATGTCCGCCATTAAACGAATTTTTACTCCAGAATTTCGTAATCGTTTAGATGCCACAGTTCAATTTAAAGCTTTAACCCCAGAAACCATCGGACATGTGGTAGATAAATTTATAATTGAATTAGAAAGTCAATTAGAAGAAAAAAAGGTAACTATTGAAGTTGACGAAGCAGCTCGGCAATGGTTGGCTAAAAATGGTTATGATGCAAAAATGGGTGCAAGACCTATGGTGCGTTTGATTCAAGACAAGATTAAAAAAGCTTTGGCTGAGGAAATTTTGTTTGGCAAATTAGAAACAGGCGGACATATAATAGTACATGAAGAAAATGATGAATTAAAGTTTGAATTTGAAGCTAAGAAAAAAGATATTACTCAAATTAAAACAGTTGCGGTTTAAAAATGTAAATACTATTTAATAGTATAGGATTTACGCATTGACAAATTATATTTTTTGTTTTCATTACAAATATCATAGTGTTATAAATATTTTACAAATGACTAAATTTGTCAATCTTTCTTCATGTGCAAACATCCCTACCTTGGCTGTCATTTACCCGTTTCTTCCCACAAAGCTACGGGTTTTCCCAACGTCATAACTCGGTCGGCGCAGACACTTTAGTGTCTATGGCAATACCCGTACAACAACTTATGTATGAAGCAATTTTTCGAGGCTGCAATGATTCTGTTCAAGCTCGTGAATTTGCTCCCTAATTATTCCTACCCTGATATACCGACTTGCGTTGATATATTAGGCAATTGTGGCTTTTAGATCCACGCATATTCATACAGCTTACGAGTTTAAATTATATAATATTTTTCACTTTTGCAAGAGGTTTAATGAACACACCCAGACAAATCCTCAACTCAGCCTTCCTCAAACTCAAATCTAATCGTTCTGACATTGATAAATTTAAACTCCAACTGACTAAATTGGTTGGTAATATTAATAGTCAAGAATCGGAAGAGTTCCATAAAAGTCTGGTTGCGAATTTTTTACAGAGGATTTATTAAACAATTTTATAAACTTAAATATGGATTCAATCAGAATTAAAAATTTGCGATGTTTAACAGATACCGGTGATATTGCTATTAAACCATTAACTATTTTGGTTGGTGCGAATAGTACTGGTAAAAGTACTTTTTTACGGGTATTTCCACTTTTGCGTCAAAGTGTTGAAACAAAAACAAGCAGTCCAATACTTTGGTTTGCAGGAAATGATAGTTACGTGGACTTTGGTAGTATTAAACAAGCTATCCGTACTTCAGAAGAATCTGTTTGTTTTAGGTATAAATTTGAACCAGTTAATGGTATTCCATTACTAATATTCAAAAAAAATCCACTATCTGGTTATTGTATTGACGATATTATTCCATTAGTAATTGATGGCAAATTAAATGTTGAAATTGAATTAATACCAGATAAGGCTAATGAATCTCAGACTAAAGTATCAAAACTAACTATTAATTTTAATGAAAATAATGCTGTCTTAATATTTGATACCAACGGTAAAGTTATTGGTTTCGATATAAATGAGCATTCTTTTTTAAATCAGTTAGGAAAACTAGCAATAAAACAAGTAAATAGAACTGCTTTTATTCCAATAATTTCAGACAATACTAAAAATTTCCAGCGTAATTATATAGAAAATCTGATAAAACTTTTAGCTTATTTATATCATCCAAAAACATCATTATATGTCATTCAAGATATATTACTTGAAGCCATTAATACTAAACCAAAAGATTTTATCAATAAACTTAAAAGTATAAAAAATACCCCCAAAGTTTGGCAAAAAAATATTAGTAAATTGACTGATTCTAATGAAGATACAAAGTTAATTCGTGATATTTCTTTTGCGTGTATTATCCCATCTTTATTACGATTTGCAGATGAAGATATTTCTAGATTTGCTAAGAATGTCCAATATATTTCTCCATCACGATCTGTTGCTGATAGATTTCATCGTACACGAGATATTTCTGTTGCTGAAATAGATCATAATGGTGAAAATTTACCAATGTATCTTTATTCTCTTTCTTCTGAGCAAAAACAAGAATTAAATGGATGGTTAAAAAAATATTTCAATATTGAATTATTTATCAAAAATGAAGGCAATCATTTAGAAATCATGGTGACTGAACAAGGAAAAAGTTCAGCAAATAATATAGCTGATATTGGGTTTGGTTATTCTGAAATATTACCGGTTATTGTAATGCTTTGGAGTTGGGTAAATAAACCTGTTGAATGTCCATCAATAATTGCTATCGAACAGCCTGAATTACATCTTCATCCTCAATTACAAGCGAAACTAGCTGATGTTTTAGTGCAAATAACTAAAGTTAGGAAAGAATTTTTTGCAAAGTCAAGAAATATCCCTCTGATGATAGAAACACATGGAGAAGCTATCATAGATCGTATTGGTCAATTGATTGAAGACGGTGAAATAGATCGTGATGATATACAAGTGTTGTTGTTTGAGCCAGATAACGATGGTATAAAAGTTCGTGTTAGCCAATATGATGAGAATGGTTGTTTAATTAATTGGCCTTATGGTTTTTTTACCCCTAATTTGGATTAATATGCTTATTTTTCTTACAGATAATATTTTAAAAACTACTCCAGAATATTCTGAATTTCGCTTAATAGTTTGTTTGGAAAATTTGTTAATTGCATATTTTGAAGGTAAACATATTTTAATTGCAGAATCAAGAACTATCTCAAATTATCAAAAAATAGCAAAACTTTCAGAAAGAGCTAAAGCATCACTGGATAAGATAAAAAAATTTGTCAGAAAAGGTGGTTTAGATATTAAAAATGAATTTCCTTTTTATATTCAGATTGTTTATGCACGCAAATCAAAAATAACTATCAATAAAACTATTATTAATATTCCTATCTGGTATTTTGAAGATTCAAATGCAATTCAAGAAACAATAATATTAGGTGAACATATAAATGATGCAAGATTTTTTTATCAGTTAGCATATGCGTATTTAACAACCAAAAAAAAATTAAAAACAGCACAGATAAAAATTCGAGCAAAACCTATTCATGGTGGTGGAAGTTCAACAAATGATGTACTGCATACTAAATGTAAAGATAATACTCTCTGTTTATGTATTGTTGATACTGATTGCAAAGCACCTAACACAAAATTTGGAAATACAGCAAAAAGTTTAGGATTAAGCCAGAATAAACAACAAGAATGGCAAAATATTTCTAAGCAATCTGATAATTCAATTACGATTGAAAAAAATTCAGCCTTAGCCAAAGCATTCGCTATAAATGTACATGAAATAGAAAATTTAATCCCAACTTGTCTTATAGAAAGCTCTCTGCCAAAAAATTCACCAGATAATATTTTCGACAAAATAGATATACTTAAAAAATGGGAACAAAATGACGCTAATGAATGGCGAAAATTTATTGATATGAAAAATGGATTGCGTTGTTATGACATACAAACATTTAAATATTGGAAGAAGTTTATCCAAACTAGCTCCAAAAATGAATGCAACGAATGTGAGAAAAAAACTGACTGCAATATTATTTTTTGGGAAGGTTTAGGAAATAAAGTACTTGCTCAAGTTATAGAATATATGGATAAAAAAACTCCTCATAAAATAGCTGAATTTTTTGATTTTAATGATAATTCACTCGTTAAATTAAGCTATGAACTTTTAACATGGTGTTGTGCTTCAGAACGTATCCGATATTAAAATATGCAACCAAAACAAATCCTCAACTCAGCCTTCCTCAAACTCAAATCCAATCGTTGTGATATTGATAAATTTAAACTCCAACTGACTAAATTGGTTGGTAATATTAATAGCCAAGAATCAGAAGAGTTTCATAAAAATTTGCTCATAGATTTTTTGCAGAAAACTTATTATCAGCCAAAGCATTTTATTAATACCAAAGGTCGTGCTGATTTGGTGATTCATAATGGAAAGCAAGCAAATAGCACAGTTGGAGTGATTATTGAGCTTAAACGGCCAACCAATAAGGCTGAAATGTTACAGCAGAATGATATTAACAAGAAAGCTTTACAAGAGTTGGTTTTGTATTATCTACGGGAGAGAATTACTGCAAATAATTTAGAAATTAAGCATTTAATTGTAACTAATATCTATGAATGGTTCATTTTTGATGCAACTTGTTTTGAACGGGAACTATTGCCTATTTTGCGCAAGCCGTTTCTTGATTTTGAAGCGGGACGTTTATCGGGAATTACCACTGATTTTTTCTATCGGGATATTGCTCGAGTGGCGATTGCTAAAGTATTTAATAACTTGGAATTTACCTATTTTGATATTCGGGATTATCAGTCTGATGAGTTGAGTAATGAACTGATTTATTTGTTTAAATTGTTGTCTCCAGAACATCTGCTAAAGTTGCCTTTTATCAATGACAGCAATAGTTTAAATAAAAATTTTTATGCGGAATTATTGCATATTATTGGCTTGCGGGAAATTAAAAAAAGTGGAAAAAAGTTGCTTGAATTGGCGGGGCAATCAGGTTCATTGCTGGATAATATTATCACTGAACTGCGGCATTCGGAAAAATTGGAACGGTTCTCGGAACTGGAAAAATTTGGAACGACTGAAGCAGAGCGTTTATTCAATATTGGTTTAGAATTAGTCATTACTTGGATCAATCGGATTTTGTTTCTTAAATTATTGGAAGCGCAACTCATCAGTTATCACGATAAAACTTATGCGTTTTTGGATAGCAAACATATTAAAAATTTTCATGATTTAAATGATTTGTTTTTTCAAGTATTAGCACGCACAAAGGAAGAGCGGATTGAGGTAAAATTTAACAAGGTTCCGTATTTAAATAGCTCCTTGTTTGAAGCGACCGAAATTGAGCATAATTTTTTATTTATCAGTCAGTTAGCCAGTAAATCTTTAGCCCTTTTTAGCCATACGGTTTTGAAAGATGTGCAGGGGGAAAAGCGCATCGGGGAATTGGATAGTTTAGAATATTTATTTGCCTTTTTAGAGGCTTATGATTTTGCCAGCGAAGGTTCGGCAAAGATTCAAGAGGAAAATAAATCGCTGATTAATGCCTCAGTCTTGGGACTTATTTTTGAGAAAATCAATGGTTATCGGGATGGTTCGTTTTTTACGCCGGGTTTTATCACGATGTATATGTGTCGGGAAACGATTCGGCGGGCGGTGGTGCAAAAATTTAATCAGCGCAAGGGTTGGAACTGCCAAAACCTTGATGATTTGTACAATAAAGTTGATGACCAAAAGGAAGCGAATGCAATTATTAATGAGTTGAAAATTTGTGATCCGGCGGTAGGTTCGGGACATTTTTTGGTATCAGCTTTAAATGAATTATTGGTTATCAAACATGAATTGCGTATTTTACAAGATTGTGAAGGCAAACGTTTAAAGGAATATACGCTTAAAGTGGTGAATGATGAGTTGATTGTAAAAGATGAGGATGGGGAATTATTTGCTTATCATCCAAAAAGTCCTGAAAGTCAACGGGTTCAAGCGGCTTTATTTCACGAAAAGCAGAATCTTATTGAAAACTGTTTATTTGGCGTGGATATAAATACCAATTCGGTGAAAATTTGTCGCTTGCGGTTGTGGATTGAGTTATTGAAACATGCGTATTATAAGGCAGATGGAGAATTAGAAACTTTGCCGAATATTGATATTAATATTAAATGTGGAAATTCTTTGATTAGTCGCTTTGATTTGGAAGGGGATTTGTCGCCAATTTTGCGGAGAAATAAGTGGTCAATTGAGGCGTATAAAAATGCAGTGGCGACTTATCGGAATGCGGTGGATAAAACTCAGAAACGGGAAATGGAGCGTTTAATTACGGATATTAAAACAGTTTTTCGTACTGAAATTTCTCGAACTGATTCTAAATTGCTGCGTTTGAATAGCTTGCGGGAAGATTTAGGCGTTTTGCTAGATCAGGTTACTTTATTTGTGGAATCTGCAAAGGAAAAGAAGGCGAAGGAAAAGCGGCAAAAGCAGTTGGAAAAGGAAATTGCCAAATTGGAAGTGGAAGTTGAGGATATTCGGACAAATCGTATTTATCAGAATGCGTTTGAGTGGCGATTTGAGTTTCCAGAGGTTTTGAATGAGAAAGGGGATTTTGTGGGATTTGATGTGGTGATTGGGAATCCGCCTTATATACGGCAAGAGGCTTTTTCTGCGTTAAAACCATTTTTAAAACAACGCTTTAATATTTATCATTCTATTGCGGATTTGTTGACTTATTTTGTGGAGTTAAGTTATTATCTTTTAAAACAAAATGGACATTTTCAGTTTATTGTTTCTAATAAGTTTACGCGGGCTAATTATGGGAAAGCGATGCGCCGTTTTTTGTTAGATAAGACAGCGATGACGCATTTTATAGATTTTAGTGGTTTGTCGGTGTTTGATGAGGCGACAGTGGATGCGGCGATTGTAGGATTTAAAAAAGATAAATCTGCTGAAAATAGTTTGATTTATGCGGATGTTGAAAAAAGCTTTGATTTAAATAATTTTGCTAGTTATTTAAGTAAAATAAAACAAAATTTTGTCCAAAGTAATTTAACTGAAAATAGTTGGGCATTTGAAAGCTCTGAAGTTCTTAAAATTAAACAGAAAATAGAAGCTCAAGGAATTCCATTAAAAGATTGGGATATTTCTATTAAAAGAGGGATTTTAACTGGTTACAATAAAGCTTTTATAATTGATAAAACCACCAAAGAGCAGTTAATTTCGGAAGACCCAAAAAGTGAAGAGGTATTGAAACCTATTTTAAGAGGTAGAGACATTCAGAAATATTATCCTGATTTTCAGAATTTATGGTTAATTTATATTCCTTGGCATTTTCCTTTGCATACTGATAACACAATACAAGGTGTATCGAAAAAAGCTGAAAAAGAATTGGAAAAACAATATCCTGCTATTTACAAGCATTTACTGAAACATAAAGACAAATTGTCAAAAAGAAATAAAGCGGAAACTAATATAAGGTATGAATGGTATGCTTTGCAACGTTTTGGTTCTAATTATTGGCAGAATTTTGAAAAACCTAAGATTATTTATAGAGATATTGCACAAATTTTAACTTTTACTCTTGATCATGATTGCTTTTATACAAATAACACGAATTATTTTATTATTGGTGATTTTGATTTAAAGTATTTATTGGCATCTTTAAATTCTAAGTTGTTTGATTTTTACTACAGATTAATCTCTACTCAATTAGGAAATAATGCTGTGCGTCTTTTTAGTCAATTCGTAGAACAAATTCCAGTAAAACAAATATCAAAAAAACAAGAGCAACCGTTTGTAAAAAAAGT
>JAGLFE010000164.1 GCA_023144675.1 Thiomargarita sp.
ACATTTGGTTTTCAATTTTTCATATATGCGTAACTTCAGTTTGTAACATAATTAAAAATTAAATTGGATAAATAATTATGAAAACTATACACCATTGGACTGATTTATTATCACAAACAATTTTCGATTATAAATATTTATTAAAAATATTAGAATTACCTGCCGATTTGCCAATAATAGAAAGTAATTTTAGCTTAAAAGTACCAAAAAGTTATGTTAATCGTATGCGTAAATCTGATTTTAATGATCCGTTATTACGACAAATATTACCTTTAATAGCAGAAAAACATCTGACCTCAGAATGTTCAACTGATCCAGTTGGCGATAAAATGGCAGAAAAAATTCCAGGCTTATTACATAAATACCAAGGACGTGCATTATGGCTAATTACAAATGCCTGTGCTATTCATTGTCGTTATTGTTTTCGTCAACATTTTAATTATAAATCTTCTAATCAAGCAGTTTTGGAAGCAATTAAAACAGATTCATCATTAACTGAAATTATTTTAAGTGGCGGTGATCCGCTAATGTTAAATGATCGCTATTTAGCTAAATTAATCAAAAAATTATCTCATATTTCTCATGTAAAACGCTTACGTATTCATACTCGGATGCCAATTGTATTGCCAGAACGAATTAATTTAGAATTATTAAATTGGCTAAAAGATACAGATTTACAAATTATTATGGTAGTTCATGCTAACCATCCAAATGAAATAAATGCGCAAGTTGGATATGCACTCCAGCAACTTATTAATGCTAAAATAACTGTACTTAATCAAACTGTATTATTACGGGGAATAAATGATAATATAACTGCTTTGACCCAGCTTAGTGAGGTTTTATTTGAGCAAGGAGTTTTACCTTATTATCTACATTTATTGGATTGTGTTCAAGGCGCATCTCATTTTGCAGTTGAAATAAATCAAGCACTTTCATTATTAGAACAATTACAAATAAGGTTGCCAGGTTATTTAGTACCAAAATTAGTGAAGGAAATAGCAGGAATGCCGTATAAAAAGTTGGTGCTACCATTAAATTGATTTATGTTCTATTTTTTGTAACTACGATGATTAATTAACTTCAACAGCCAATTTAGGTAGGATTAGTTTATTGAGTGCAAAGAAATAACGTAACCCGACCTACATACTATATTGTTTTATATCTTAATCAGTAATTAAAATAAACGATCACAATGAACAATCCAGTTACTCATGAAACAGATTTTTACGCATGGTTATTGCGTAATGCTGAATTAATTCGGCAAGGTCAATTTTCTAAAGTTGATCGAGAAAATATTGCAGAGGAATTGGAAGGCATGGTAAGGAACGATAAGCGGCAATTAGAAAGCCGACTGGCAGTATTATTCGCACATTTACTTAAATGGGAATTTCAGCTAAACAAGCGTTCTAATAGTTGGAAAGGGACAATCCGAGAACAACGCAAACGAATTCTAAAATTATTGGTAGAAAGTCCCAGTTTAAAAAATGAGTTAGAAAACCAATTAGCAGATGCCTACGATTCAGCCATTATTTTCGCTTCTAGTGATACAGGCATGAGTGAATTTGATTTTCCTAATAAATGTCCTTTTACCATAAAAAAAATATTAGATAAGGAATTTTTAGGATTTTAACAACTATTGGTAACTATCTACCATAGCAAAAAAAAATATTAGGACTTACGCATTGACAAAAAATATATTTTATGAAACAGTTTAAAATCAATGTTTTAGGTACTT
>JAGLFE010000165.1 GCA_023144675.1 Thiomargarita sp.
GCTACTTTTTTATCACGATAAAAGAAACCATCGCAAGTTGCACAGGCGGAAATACCTTTACCTTTAAATGCTTGTTCAGAAGGCAAACCTAAATATTGTGCTGAAGCACCAGTCGCAATAATTAAAGCATCGCAAGTATATTGATGATTAGAATCGCCAGTTAAACGAAAAGGACGTTGTTTTAAATCAACCGCCTTAATATAATCAAAAATGATTTCGGTTTTAAAACGCTCGGCATGTTTGCGCATTCGGTCCATTAAATCGGGTCCTTGTACGCCTTCATGGTCGCCTGGCCAATTGTCAACATCGGTGGTCGTAGTAAGTTGTCCACCTTGTTCTAAACCAGTAACTAGCACTGGATTTAAATTAGCTCGGGCTGCATAAACGGCAGCTGTATATCCTGCTGGTCCTGAACCTATGATTAAAAGACGACAATGTTTGGTTTCACTCATGTAATTTTCTCCGCTATTAATTTTTAAGCCGTTTTAAGTATAGCTTAACTGCTTGAATTTATTTGTCAAGTATAATTCTTTCTCCAGTTTTTAGCAAGTGGATAATTTCTTTAAGATAATCAATTTCTTTGGCTTGTTGTTCATTAACTAAGCGCAACATTTCAATTTCTTGCTTCACATTGGATTCATGGATAGAAACATTCACATTTGATATGTGATTGCTATTGGTATTTTCAAAAAAATTGAGTACACTTTTTTCATTCAAACCCACTAAATCAGATAATTCTACTTCAAAAATATTTGCAATTTGTTGCAACCTAGAATAATTTACATCTGTTTTTCCTCGCTCAATTTTTGCGTAGCCACTTAATGCCATGTGTAACTTATCAGCCATTTCTTCCTGAGACCATCCTTTATACATACGCATGAATCTGATTTTTTTATGAAGTTCCATAAAACGTACTTAAAGTAGTGTAATTAGGTACTATAAACATCTAGTTTGTTGATGAAAAATGTATTATACTATATATTACATATAATAATATATTTTTTAAAAGAATAATAATGAAAAAAATAATTCCATTAATCTTAATTTTTCTATTTTTTAGTCCATCTAATGTAGATGCTTTTTGGGGAACTGTAGTTAAGGCTACGGTAAAAATCACGAAGATATCCAAAAGCACCAAGACATTGCCTGATGATGAAATAATCAGATTTGCTAAACTTGCTAGTGAAGGCAAAGGAACAAAAAAAGTAGGGCAAGCTCTGGGTAGATTAAATATGCCGAATGATGTGCTTGAAGATGTTTATTTGAGAATAGCAATTTATCAAAATAGGATTGCTAGAAAAGAAGCAGAAGTTATGTTTGTCAGACTGAATGGAACTCAGGGATTTCGCATAACACTTAGCAAAGTGATTGGCAATAGTTCGGAGAAAACTGTTGGGCATTTAAATGAATTAAGAATTGCGAATAGTGCGTCAATTAATGGGTTCAAGGTATTAGGAATTGGTAGAAAATTTGACGATGGGATAAAAAAGGCTGCCACAGATATTGACGTCTTGTTAAAAAAGGGAACTAAAACCTTTGTGGTAGAAGCTAAGGATTATAAATCAACAACACGAATCCCAATGGATAAATTTAGAAAAGATATGGATACGCTTGTTGAGTATAAAAGGCAACATCCATCAGATAACATTGTGTCCATATTTTCGATGACGAATAAACCAAATAATCCAAGAGACATGAAAATGTTACAATATGCAACTAATAAACGAGGAGTTCAACTTATATTTGGTTCTCCTGAAGAACAGATTGTGCAAATTAAGTTGTTGGATGAAATTTTATGAAAATTCAATACTTTTTTATAATCTTGTTATTTTTGATTCCAGATATAATTTATGCTGCTGAAGTTGCTACTTTTGAAGCATTTTATACTGAATCTTTGGGTTGGACTCCTTTGATTTTGGCTAGTCTTATTGCTGTTGTAATTGGTGCGATTGTTTTCTTTACAGGAGGTTTGGCGAGTCCTTTAGTAGCAGGTCCTACAGCAGCAATAGGAACTATGATTGGTAATATGTTAGGATATTCTGGTATAGTTGCAACTAACGTAGGTCTTGCTTTACTTGGTGGAGGCTCAATTGCTAGTGGTGGTTTAGGTATCTTGGGTGGTACGGTTGTAATAACTGCGGCATTAACTTTTAGCACTGAATTAATAACTAATTATGCTATAGAAAGTTATCAATCTAGCTATAATCAATCTGCTTTTATAGAACAAAGTAAAACAATGGTAAATTTGCCTTTACCTGTTAATAAAGAAGGCTCTGAATCTTATGAAGCTGTTATGAAAATTTTACAAAAAATTGATAAAGAGCAGCCGTTATTTTATCCAAATAATAAAGTCATAATAAACGAAGCACTGAGAGTAAGTAATAAATCAATTAATAGTGAATGGACTAAAGTAGAAGATAAAAAGTTACAATTTATAACATTAAAGGCGTTGTTATTGGCATCCATAGGAGAATATAAATCTGCTAAAGCGATTGCAAAAGACTCAATTATCTACGCAAAAAGACGCAGTTATCAAAAAACTTTGCCTATGTTTATTTATGTTCTTTGCAGTTTGTATGATGAAAAAATAGACGTAAACAAAGCCAATAATTACTTTAAAGAGGTTATTCTTAAAGAACCTGATAATTTATTAATACCGATTTTGTTTGCGGCTTATTTGGATAGACTTATTTACCGATATACAAGTGATGGTGCGGTAAATGAGGCTCATATAAAGCAGGTTACACTGATTGCAGCAAACAAAAATATTAAGCAGTATGCAATTGTGAACCTTTCTGCTGTTATGGTTCGTTATTTCACCTTAATAAAGTTACGACAACAAGCAATTACTGCAATTGCGAATACGACAAATGAGGCAATTAGGAATAGTCCAAAAGCGTTAAATAAACTTGGTTCTAGTATGACATCTTATAATAAATTGTTAAAGGATGCTCAACAAATTTTGAAAATTCTTTTGAGACAAAAATTAGAACATCTTGATAGTAAACATAAACAAAATACTATCAATGAACTTAAAAATTTTCATTCGTTAATGAATAAATATGTACTTGATGAGGAAAGGCTTTCGATTTTAGTGGAAAGTTTTAGTAAAAAAAGTTTTTAAATTTTAGCCAAAATCCAAAATAAATTTGTTTTTTTTTAACTTTAGAAAGAGGTAATTTGTATGTTTGTAAAAATAGTTAAGCCACTGATACCTGTAGCTATATTGTGTCTATCTAGTCAAGCATTACTGGCTGACACTTTACATTTTGAGTTTGAAGTAACGGAAACTAGAGCTAATGGTAAGTCTTGGGATGGATTAAGTCGTTTTATTGGTGCAGATCCTGCTCCTGATGTTCATGGTGTAATAAAACTTATTTCTGGTGAATCTTGTGAAATTTTACTTCAAGAAAATACTTTTCTTGCGCAACAAGATTGTGAATTTACTGGGGAAGTGAAAGATGGTGA
>JAGLFE010000166.1 GCA_023144675.1 Thiomargarita sp.
AACTTTGAAAAAAAATATTTACTTTAAACGAACATGATGTAAACGAAAACCAGAAATAAATAAACTTGCGAAGTAAACTGATATAGCAACTACAATCCAAAATAGTAAATTCATTGCCCGTTCAAAAGTTCCCATAATTAACCAACTATTTAAATGACCACTTCCCCACCATAAGAATAATGCCATGCAACTACTTGCAATAAAAGTTCTAGTTAATAAAGCATTCCAACCTGATTGCACTTGAAATAAGCCTTGTTTTCTTAGAAAATAATATAGTAAGCTCGCATTTAGAATAGCTGCTAATGAAGTCGCTAAGGCTAAACCTGTATGGGCTAATGGAAAAATTAGAATTAAATTCAATATTATATTGGTTATCATGGCAACCACTGCTATTTTTACTGGAGTTTTCATGTTTTGCCGAGCGTAAAATCCAGATGCTAATACTTTTACCAACACAAAACCTAATAAACCAAAAGCATAGGCAATTAAACTATAGCTAGTCATAACTACATCGTGGTCATTAAATTCTCCATTATAAAACAAAGTGGTCAAGATTGGTGTCGCCAGCAAAATTAAACCCAGCATCGAAGGGGTTGCAATCAATAAAACCCACCGCAATGCCCAATCTAAAGTATTTTGGTAACTTTCTATGTCGCCTCGTGCTACTGATTTAGATAAATCTGGTAACATAACGGTTGCCAAAGCGATACCGAAAATAGCCAGCGGAAATTCCATTAAACGGTCGGAATAATATAGCCATGAAATACTGCCCGTTACCAAAAAGGAAGCCATTAAAGTATCAATTAATAAATTAATTTGCGATACGGAAACTCCAAATAAGGCGGGAATCATTAAGCGGTAAACTCGTTTAACTCCGTCATTATTTTTAGCTAAACGTGGAATTGGCAGTAAGTTTAAACGATATAAAAAAGGCAATTGAAATAATAATTGTACTATTCCAGCAACAAAAACGCCCCATGCTAATGCCAAAACTGGTTGTTCAAAATAAGGTGCGAACCAAAGGGCAGCAGCAATTAAGCACAAATTCATTAACACTGGAGTAAAAGCAGGAACTGCAAATTTTCCATAGGTATTTAAAATTGCACCACCAAAAGCAGTTAAAGCAATAAATAAAATATAGGGAAAAGTAATTTGCAACATGGCTGCGGTTAAATCAAATTTTTCCTCATTTTGAATAAAACCGGGGGCAAAAATCATTACAATTATCGGGGCAGTAAAAATTCCAATTATCGTAATAACAGATAATATGCTACCTAAATGCCCAGCAACGTGATCAATTAAATGTTTGACTTCAATATGGCTATGCTTAGTTTTATATTCGCTGATAATCGGGGTAAATGCCTGTGCAAAAGCACCTTCAGCAAATAAACGCCGCATAAAATTTGGAATTTTGAATGCAATGAAAAACGCATCCGCACTGGTACTAGCTCCAAAAGCGTAGGCAATTACAACATCGCGAATAAAACCCAAAATACGAGAAATGAGAGTCAAACCTCCCACTAAAACTGTTGATTTAAAAAGTCGATTACTCAGCGTAAATATTCCTTTATGGGTATAAAATAAAAGTTTTTAGTTTAGTAAGTATTTTTATAATATAATTATAAACATTTTTGTAACTATCTACCAATTAAACTTTAAAATCTGTCCATATAGAATAAACAATAAAAAAATTTTGGAGTCTAAATTGTAATTCAAACTTTTAGGTTTGTTTAAAATATTAAAGCTAAAGCTTTGGACTCCTTCTTAGTGAATAATTACATTACGTTTATAATAGACTCCAATTTTTTTCTGTAACTATTTGTTTTTACCTAAAATATAGTTTTTCTGTTTTGTTAATGTTAATACATAAGCCCTATTATACCAAATAAACAATCCAACAAACTAAAAAAAGCCCAACATCCAAAAAAATGTGAGCTTTTCTTAATTTCCAAAATTAAATATTGAATTTATTTGTTGGAGTTCGTAATATTCCAACCTACTAGCTTTGAACACGTTTAATCTCCATTATACTTTTTTACAGGACTGCTGAAGTTTTAATTTGGAATATATACTTTTTCCAACATTTCTTCATATTCTTGCATTGCATCACTATCTATAGTAATTCCGCCGCCACTTTTGTAAAAAAATTTATTGCCTTGCTTCTCAATAAAGCGAATCATTACGCCGCTATCCAATTGTTTGCCGTCAAAATAGCCAAAAACACCAGTAAAAAATCCGCGCTGGTAATTTTCTACTGTTTTAATAATTTCAATAGTTTTTTTCTTTGGCGCACCTGATATTGAACCGGCTGGTAATAAAGCTAATAAAATATTTCCTATTTGTTCCTGCCAATTTGTTGCTAATTTAGCTTCGATTTCTGAACTAACTTGTAATAAATTTTTTTCGCCAGCTTTTATTTCATCAATATATCTAAACTTATTTACTTTAATCCGTTTCGCAACAATAGATAAATCATTTCTAAGCAAATCAACCACCATCGTATGTTCAGCTTTTTCTTTTTCACTGGCTAAAATTTTTGCTGATGCGTATGGAATTGAGGCATCAATTGTGCCTTTCATCGGATAGGTTTTGATGATATTATTTTGGATTTTTATAAATCGTTCGGGTGAAAAAGTAACAAATTGATTGCGAAAATAGAGTTTAAAAGGAGCTTGGCTAGAAAAAAATATATTCAACAAGGAAGTGTTGATTTCTATCGGAGTTGGAAAGCTTAAATTTAGTAAATAAGTACGACCTTCAATCATTTCTTGAATAATATAATCGAAAGCCTGTTTATATTGCGCAAAATGAATTGGTTTTTTTTTTAAAATATGTGAATTAGTTGTAGGATAATTTATCGCATTAGAAAAGCCAGCAATTGAAAAAAGAATTTGCTTATCTAATTTATCCAGCGGGGAGATATAAAAATTTTGAACGTCAAAATCAATAACAAATAAAAAAGGAATTTTTGCTTTACCAAGCTGATTTAATTTATTTCTTAATCTAAAAAACATTTATTTAGCTATTTCCAACGCCAAATATCACGCTGGAAAGATATTAATTTAAGCTAAATTGTCCAAATATTTTTCAGCATCCAAAGCCGCCATACAACCTGCTCCAGCCGAAGTTATTGCTTGGCGATAAACATGGTCGCAAACATCACCAGCCGCAAATACGCCTTCAATACTGGTTGCTTGCGCTCCACCGTCATTACCCGTTTTTATAATTAAATAACCGTTATTCATTTCTAATTGCCCAGCAAATAAATCGGTGTTTGGTTTATGCCCAATTGCAATAAAAATACCATATAAATCAACATCTTGAGTACTATTATCTTGGACGTTTTTAATCCGCATACCAGTTACGCCACTATTATCGCCTAAAACTTCATCCAATACATGATTCCAAGCAATGGTTACTTTGCCAGTTTTTTCCTTTTCAAGTAATTGATTGATTAAAAATTTTTC
>JAGLFE010000167.1 GCA_023144675.1 Thiomargarita sp.
GTATTTCTTGGTAGATAGTTACGTTTTTTTTTATAAAGAACATTTTTATTTTTTTTGTCAATGCATAAATCCTAATAATAGTTAAACTATAAAATTTGCTTAATTGTGCCTAAAAATTGCAAATTTTCATCCGCAGTACCCACTGTTACTTGCAAACAATTTTCTAAAAGTGGATGCCGATCATGTACAGATTTAATTAAAATACCTCGTTCTTTTAAATTAGACTGTATCGTTGGCGCATTTTCAACTCGAAATAAGATAAAATTTGCTTCACTTTTCCAAGCTTGAACGCCATTTATTGCATTTAATTGTTTAAATAACATTTTGCGGTCAGTTTTTAATTGTTGAATTTGCTGTTCAAATACATCATAATGTTGCAGGGCAAAAGTGGCACTAAGTTGAGTTAAAGTGTTGATATTATAAGGTTGGCGAATTTTTTCAATTTGTTCTATCCACTTTGATGAACCAACTAATATACCTAAACGCAAACCAGCTAAACCAAATTTGGATATGCTACGCATCACCAGTAAATTAGGACATTCTGATAATTTAGAAATCAGCGTGCCATCTACGTAAGGCGCATAAGCTTCATCGATAACAACCAAGCCTTCACTTACTTCAAGAACTGCTTCTACATCTTCTTCCGCAAATAAATTGCCAGTTGGATTATTTGGAGAAGCTAAAAATATTAAAGCTGGTTGATAAGTTTCAATCGCTTCCAACATCGCAAAAATATCTAAACTAAAATCATCTGGTTGTAAATGTACACCGATATATGGCATACCGACTACTTGCGCTAAATGCCGATACATAATAAAACTCGGTTCTGGCACCAAAACAAGTCTTTCCCGTTGATTAACCGCTAAAATAAGCATTTGGATTAATTCATCAGAGCCATTACCCAACATTATATCCATACCAACAGGCACTTGCAGAAATTTTCGCAATTGCTGTTTAAGTTCATTAGCGGTGGAATCGGGATAACGATTTAATTTAGCCTCTTGTTTTAGAACTGATAACCATTCTTCAATTAACTCATCTGTCCAGGGATAAGGATTTTCCATGGCATCCATTTTTATCATATTACTGGAATCAGGAACTTGATAAGCTGATAATTGCTGAATTTCTGGACGTATCCAATCTGTGGCTTGCATTTATTATGGTCTCTAGTTAATCTTTAAGCAAAGAAGCTAAAAAAATTTGCTGGGAAAAAGTTTATTTATAAGTTTGATAGTAATCTTGTAATTTTACTTTAGCGGCGTTAATTTGGGCAATTGCCTCATCTTGCTTGTAAAAATCATGGGGCTTCCAATGGCGAGTTTGTAAACGATATGGACGTAAACCATTTTCCGAATCAAAGGTATCGCAAAATAAATCCAAAATATTTGGTTTATTAATCCAAGCATCGCCCATATTTTTTTCTAAAGCCAAATACCAAAAAGCAAATTGTTTAATTCGGGATTGATCAAAATAACTTTTGGGTTCTAATTTATTAATAAAAGTTTGCAAAACCGAATTTTTCATATAACGATAATAATCAACGACATAAAGGCTTTCTGATAAAAATAATGGACTACCATTTAATACTAAACCTTTGCGCCTTAAAGTATTACCTGTTTGCACAATTTCCAATCCTACGCTACCTACTTCAGATTCCGTTATTGCATCCTCAACATCCTCAACTGAAATTAATTTAAGATCGGGATAAGCCGCTTTAACAATGCCTACATATCTGCCTTTAACAAAAACCCGTTGTCCATTTTTGGCAAGATTATTTAAAAAAGCATTATTTTTAATATCTATAGTTTTAGCTTTTTTAACAACTTTTGGTTTAGAAATAAGGAAAAATCCAACCATGTCCTGCACATTTTGTTTTAAAACTGGATTATAACGGGTTAATTGGGCAGAACCAGCTATACGTATTCCAGTTGGTTTTTCAATATTGTAATTATACATTCCCCACTTAGTAACTAAAGTTGGGTTATGCAAATAATATTGGGTCATAGTCAACAGCTCATCCAACCCTACCACCGCACAATCAATTTCATCCAAGCGAATCAAGGATGAACCATTATGCGGCTCTTCGCCTTCAATCCTAATGGAAATATCCCCAAGCTTCCATTCGTAACCTAAAAAACCAACACGATAAGGTCGATGTTGGCGTTTGCGGTCGATAAACAAGCCGAAACAAGGAATTTGTTGACTCGCATAGTGCAGAAATTTAGATGCTTGGTGAAAATCAGTATGGCTAGCAGATTTACTTTGCTTAGAAATAGCTAAAATGGTATCAATTTCAGATGAATTAATACCCAATATTTTTAAGCGATTTAAAAAATTTTCAAAGGTTCGACCAGTTCTAGGAACTGCACAGCTAATATCAAAGTTTGATTGCATAATCAAATTAGTTTTTTATCTAAATATCTAAACTTTCTAAAAATATTTCTAGGCTTTGCATATAATGTCTTGTGGCACGATCAAAGCAATCATATTGATGAAATGGAAAACCTGGTTCTTCTTTAAGCATATAAGTTGCAAATTCGCAATAATTTTTGTAAAAACTGTTCCATTGTCGATGAGATTTTTTAAATAACCGTTTTTCTATATATTCCAAGGAGCTTTCTATTTCAAAAATAATAGCTTTTAATTGTTTTTCAGTATTTTGATACACTTTTTTGGAACAATCGTTCATTTCCTTAACCTCAAAAGTCTCTTCACAACTACTCATCGGAGTATTTTCTTCGGCTAAAGCATTGGCTTCAATTTCTGTGGCAATTAAGTTATTATTCGTTTCAACTATATCTATCGCATCTTTCGCTGATACTTGTATCATCCAAATTGATAAACAGCTAATTATAAGGTAAATAATAAAATTTTTTTTCATCTTATTTCAATCTTTTAGGTAAATTAGGTAGGTTTAATTAATTGTAATTTTGTAACTATCTACCAAGAAA
>JAGLFE010000168.1 GCA_023144675.1 Thiomargarita sp.
GACATATCAACTCGCACCATAGAATCTTCAGTATCAAATAAAAACCTAGCTAATGTTTTACATAATTCAGTTTTACCTACTCCAGTTGGTCCTAAAAATAGAAAAGAGCCATTAGGACGTTTAGGATCAGACAAACCAGCACGAGAACGGCGAATGGCATTAGAAACTGTTCCTACTGCCTCATCTTGACCAACTACCTGTTGATGCAACTCTATTTCCATCCGCAACAATTTTTGCCGTTCCCCTTCCAGCATTTTAGTTACTGGAATTCCCGTCCATTTTGATACAATTTCTGCAATTTCCTCTTCAGTAACTGCATTACGCAATAATTGCATATTTTTATGTTGTTTGGTGTCAGAAGTATTTGCCAATTGCTTTTCTAAAGTTGGAATACGATCATATTGAAGTTGCGCCATCCGCTCTAAATCTCCAGCCCGTTGAGCAGCTTCCATTGCTAAACCTGCCTGTTCTAATTCCTCTTTTACCTTACTTGAACCTTCAACACTAGCTTTTTCGCTATGCCATAATGCGTTTAACTCAGCTAGTTCTTTTTCTAAAGAATTAACTCCTAGTTCTAATTTTTTTAGACGTTGTTTTGAAGCTTCATCAGTTTCTTTTTTTAAAGCTTCTTGTTCAATTTTAAGTTGGATTAAACGCCGATCTTTTCGATCAATACGTTCAGGTTTCGAGTCAATTTCCATACGAATTTTACTAGCGGCTTCATCAATTAAATCAATGGCTTTATCCGGTAATTGCCGACCGCTAATATAACGATGCGAAAGTGTTGCCGCCGCTACAATAGCTGGGTCAGTAATATTAACTCCATGATGCACTTCATAGCGTTCTTTTAATCCGCGTAAAATAGCAATGGTGTTTTCTACATTAGGTTCTTCTACTAAAACTCGTTGAAAACGCCGTTCTAATGCCGCATCTTTTTCAATATATTTGCGATATTCATCTAAAGTAGTTGCGCCAATACAATGTAATTCACCCCGTGCTAAAGCTGGTTTAAGCATATTACCAGCATCCATAGAACCTTCAGTTTTGCCAGCTCCCACCATGGTGTGCAACTCGTCAATAAATAAGATTACTTGCCCTTCTTGCTTCGATAAATCATGCAATACCGCTTTTAATCGTTCTTCAAATTCACCACGATATTTTGCTCCAGCAATTAATGTTCCTAAATCCAAAGATAATAATTGCTTATTTTTGATGCCTTCGGGAACTTCTCCGTTGATAATTCGTTGGGCTAAACCTTCCACGATAGCTGTTTTACCAGTTCCAGGATGACCTATTAACACTGGATTATTTTTAGTACGCCGCTGTAACACTTGTATAACCCGACGAATTTCATCATCGCGTCCAATAACTGGATCCAATTTACTTTGCAAAGCTAATTCGGTTAGATTAACGGTATATTTTTCTAAAGCTTCTCTCTGATCTTCAGAATCAGGATTGTCAATCTTTTGCCCATTTCGTATTTGTTCAATTGTTTGTTCTAATAAAGTTTTTGTTACACCCGCTTTATTTAACAATTTTCCAATACTATTATTATTTTCAATTGTAGCTAATGCGAACAATTCACTTGGAATATAGCGATCTTTCCTTTTTTGGGCAAGTTTATCTGTTATGTTTAATAAACGATGTAAATCATTGGAAATATGTACTTCTCCATGATGATTTTTTATTTTATCAATTCGTTCTAAAATTTCCATTAAACCAGAACGGATTTGATTAACATTAGCATTGGCACGTGCAAATAGCTGATTAATACTACTATCTTGCTGATTTAGCATGGCTAGTAATAAGTGGGCTGGTTCAATAAAACGGTGATCTTGCCCCACAGCTATACTTTGGGCATCATTAATAGCCTGCTGAAAACGAGTAGTTAATTTGTCAAAATTCATAATTAAAACCCTTTTTAAAATTATATAAACTGTCTAATCATGTAAGGGTAAATTTATTAGAATCAAGTTTATTTTAATTTTTTTTCAGCAGAATAATGAAATTGTTTATGGAAGCTAATTATGGTATTTTATCCACAATTGATGTTTAGGATATTTATGGAAAATGGGAGGTGAGTAGATTTATATGAACATTCAGAAAATTGTAAACCCAATAAATATCGAAAATTTATTAGGTTTTTAGAAAAATATTTAAGTTATTTTATATTGGATTCGTATATTATTCAGCAAATTATTCATTCCTGCTGTGCTAATGCTTGCGCACGGCGACGAGCTTCATGAGCGCAGTTTGCATCATCCATTCCTTCACAAGCTAAGGTTACTATCACCCAATTTCTCATGCGTAATTTTTTATATTTTTTCTCAACACCTACTAAGGAATTGGATTTTTGAGCAAGGTTAGCTGCTCTTTTCCAATCTTCTTGAGATAAACGAATACCAGCTAGGTTATGCCATAAAATTGGATGACGGGGTTCAATACGTAACGCTCTTTCAAGCGAGGCAGCAGCTTGTTCAAACTGTTTTTCCACGTAATAGTCTTTGGCTTCAAGTAATAAAGCTTTAATTGCTGATAAATTTGCTTGGGCAGAACTATAAAATAGTGATAAAAATAATAGCAATAAGCAATTGAATTTTAAAGATTTTTGCCAATAAAAGTTTAATTTCATTTTTTTAATCCTGATTAATATTTTTGAAAGATTTATTATTATATATAAATATGATCACCTTTATCAAGTATTTTTCAAAACTCAAAATTATATTAAAATAGTTTAAATTTGGTTTTTTTAAATAAATACAGTTATATTAGGTTTATGAAACACTAACTTTATTTCTTTGTTTTTTTGCTTCGTAAAGCGATTGATCAGCCTGAATATAAAACTGATTTTTATGTGGAATATCTAAACCTTTATAAATTTTAGCACCAATTGATACAGTAAGGTATTCACTGACTTCATTGTATTCATGTTTTATTTTTAATAACTCAATATCTTGTTTTATTTTTTCAAGAAAATTATACGAAGCATTATTGTCAGCGTCTGAAAAAACGATTCCAAATTCTTCCCCTCCAAGACGGAATATATAATCATTGGGACGATTTAAGGTCTTTTTGAGCAATCTTGCAACATTAATCAGTACTTCATCGCCTGCTGGATGTCCATAATTATCATTATATTTTTTAAAAAAGTCAACATCCATAATTGCTAAAGTCAAAAAAATATCTTTTCTACGAGATAAATTAATTTCTTTTTCAATAACATCATCAAAATATCTTCGGTTATGGAGATTAGTCAACTTATCAGTTATAGATAATTCTTCAAGTGCTTTTTTATCTGTTACATCTTGAACAATATGCTTATAAAATGAGATTTTAAAATTTTCATCAAAAATTGGATGAATAGTTAAGTTAAACCATCGTATTTCGCCATTATTATTGATTCTTTTTATATCGCCTTTCCATTCGCTACCAGTATTAATAATCTTGAAGATATGATTAGAAAGTTTTTGTTGGTCATTGCCATTAATGAAAAAATTGCATTGTTTACCGATTATTTCATTTTTTGTACATTCCAGAAATCTACACAAAGCATCACTAATATCGGTAACAATACCGTTTGTATTTGTGGATGCAATTAATATATTTTGTTCTATAAGGTGAAAATATTCATTTATTTCTCTTAGGGTATTATCATGATTTTTTACTACATAAATAAGTATAAATATTGAGCCTATAATAATTATAATTAACAACAAAGCAATTATATATAAGAAACGTTCTCTTCTATCAAAGTTATTAGTATAAAATTCTGTCGCTTTATTACTAGCAAAATCAATTAAATATTGTACTAAATGATTTACTTGAATAGTATTTTCGGCAAATTTTCCTTTGATAATTTTTAATGCTTTAGGTATTTGTTGTTGCTTTTTCTGAATAATTATTTCTTCGTAAACTTTATACCAATCATTAAAAGCTTGGCTAGCTTTTTCTACATCTGTTCTATTTCCTAAAAAACGGTCAGTTATTAAATCAAATTTTTTGTAAATAATTTTTTTGTGGATTCTATTTTTTTCAAATGCGATTCCTATTTCTTCACCATTTTCGGATAAAATAATATCTTTTAAATGATTTTGAATATTTGCTAGATGTATTTGTATATCTTTTGCTGCGTTACTAACAGTAAACGGGTGTTCATAAATATTTTTAGTTTCATTGGAAAGATTGTACATACTATAAATATGAAAAATTCCCATTGCTGAAAGCAAAACTACGATCAGACCAAAACTAATTATTATTTTCTTTCTAATATCCATATCAATTTTTTAAAAAAAGGCAGCAATTAAAATGAGGAAAAATTATTAAAGTTTTTCACTAAGAATAATAAAGTTACAATAATAAGAAAATACACTATTTAGCTGTATCCAATAAAATAAGCCTAACGGTATTAAATTCAATACCTTTTTCGGTGTCCACTAAAGTATAAGGCTCTAATGCCAATCGAGTTGATCTAGTCTGACGTTCTGGTTTTTCCAAAGGCTCTTCAATATCCAATTCCAAATTTTCTGCATAACGTTCTGGAAATTCTGGATATTCAGGTTCTTCAAGTACTTGAGCAGCATTTAGAGCTGATCTTAAAAAAATCGTCTGTTCAATATCATCTAAAGCTTGAAAAGCCAAACGTTTACTACTGGCAAGTAAGGCAAAAGCTGTACCTAAAACTAGGCTAACAATTGTCATCGCAACTAGAACTTCGAGCAGTGTAAATCCTTGCGGTTGCTTATTAATCATCTGCTTCTAATTTAATTCTTCCCGTTAATGGATTAATATTAATTTGTACCTGGTGTTCAAAATGTTTTAAAATTAATTTTCCACCGCTACTACCACCTTCTGGAAAAAAGGTAATTTTATGAACCATTTTATCATTTTCTTGAAGTTCCCCGCCCCATTGAACACTTGCGCCTCGACTAACCCATTGCCCTGATTTTGCTGATTTTTTATCGCTAGTGTTTTTACCTTCATAAAAAGTAACTGACTGTTCTTTACCCTCAACAATAGCCAAACGGCGTGCATATTTGAGTGCAGCCATAGCTTCTCGAGCTTGGGCGTTTAATAAGGTAACTTGACCGCCACTAATTTTTGGAATCACAACTGCCGCCGCCATACCAATAATCAGCAAAACTATTAATAATTCAAGTAAACTAAAACCGTTCAAATTTTTCATGTTGTTGATTACCAATGCGAATTAAGATTTAAAATGTTTAAGTCGAAATCTTTAACATGATTGATGCGCTTCGTTCCTTAGCAGCATCCTACATCTTTTACCCGACTTAATTTAATACATATTTCTTAATTAAAAATTATTTAGAATCCTAGGAGGTGCTTAGTTTGCGAAGCGCATTAATTGTATCAAAATTTTGAATTCTAATCACACATTTGATTTTAAATAAAATTTTTCAACCCTTAATTGGCATATAAAATGATTAATTATAAAATAATAATCCTAATCATTTTATACTAGGTCAGCTGGTTACCAACTAATTATATCAGAATCATTTTCTTCACCACCTTGTTGCCCATCAGCACCAAATGAAAAAATATCATAATCACGTCCATCTTGACCTGGTTTACGATATTGATAATCATTACCCCAAGGGTCTTTAGGTAAGCCTTTTTTTAAATATGGACCATCCCATTTGGAATTACCAGCATTGTTTTTAACTAAATCTTCAAGACTATTCGGATATTTATGAGTGTCTAAACGATATGAGTCTAAAGTTGTTTCAAAAATAGAAATTTGATGTTTAGCTGTATCTCGTTGTGCGCCAAATAATTGTTTCCACAGTGTTGGACCAACAACAGCTGCTAACATACCTAAAATAACCATAACTATCAACAATTCCATTAAACTAAAGCCTTGTTGATTATAAAAATTTAACTTCATATATTCTCCATTATTTTTAATAAATAATTTAGTCAACGTTTAATAAATTAAGAGGTATAAATTATATTCAGATTTAAAATTATTGATTTGTATCAATTAATAAAATAAAAAAACGTTTATATTTCTTTTTTATTAGTTTATAATAAATTATTGATTTAATCAACATATATCATGAAATACTTCAACAGCCCCTTGAAATTTAAGGATAATTTGAGAAATTTATAGGTAAATTTTTATGTCTGAACCATCTTCTGTGCGCGAAATTCGGATTAATCCTATCGTGCCAAGTGAATCGGTACTTGTTGCTACAGCTCGTAGTATGCGTCCAGTTAAGCAAGAAGCTCCTGCTCCTCGTGATACCCGTAAACTTGTTGAAACTTGTCCATTCTGCAAAGGTAATGAGGATAAAACGCCACCAACTATTTTAGCCATACCTGATGATAAAGATTGGCAAATTCGTATTGTGGAAAATTTGTACCCAATTTTAGGCGATAATAACCAAGATGCAAATTTAAGTTTTGGGCTACAGCAAACCATTGAAGGTTACGGACGGCATGAGGTTATTATTGATCATAGTAATCACGGTATTGCTATTCAAGATATGTCGGTGGAACATTTGAGTTTGCTATTTAAAACTTATAAAAACCGAATGAACGATATTTACCAAGATGAACGTATTAAATACGTATTGGCGTTTAAAAACTTTGGTCCTGCTGCTGGTGCAAGCATTCCCCATACCCACAGTCAAATTATTGCGATGCCAGTTGTTCCGCAAAATGTGCATAATGAAATTGAAAATACTCGTATTCATTATCAAAAGCATAATAAATGTATTTTTTGCTCATTAGTTGATGAAGCTTTAACCTTTGAAGCAACTATTTATGACCGAGTTTCAGGTGAAATTCGTCGTAAAATTGACGTTGGTCAATATGTTATTGAACGGGGAGAACATTTTATTGCTATTAAGCCATTTGCCAGCCATTTTGAATGGGAATTACATATTTTACCGTTAAAACATGAAGCGGATTTTACTAATGTAACAGATGAACTATTGACCGATTTTGCTCAAGTTCTGAAAAAGAGTATGGCACGTTTAGATACAGTTATTGGCGGCGCACAATATAATTATTTCCTACATACCTTACCCCATTCTAAAAATTACCAAGATTGCAACTCAAGTTACCATTGGCATTTAGAAATCTGTCCAAGAACTAGTATTCCTACTGGTTTTGAGCTGGGTTCTGGCTTATCTGTCAATACCATCAGTCCTGAGCAGGCAGCAGAACAGCTTCGGGCAGTAAAATTGTAATTTTTTAGGATACAATATCATTAATTTAATTGTAATTGCTTATCATGCGTTTATCTTTACTTATTTGTTTAAAACTGAATGGACAAGTTAGTTGGGCAACTTATGATTCAACTGGACAGATTATTGATAGTGAAAAATCTGTCGCTTTGAACCAAGTTCCGCAAGGAATACGAGTTATTACCGTGTTAATTCCAAGCACTGATATTTTACTAACATCAGTTAATCTTCCAACTAAAAGTAAGCAACGTATTAAGCAAGCAGTTCCTTATATTTTAGAAGAACAATTAATTGATGATATTGAAAATTTACATTTTGCGATAAGCTCAGCTTCTGGGAATATACCCATTGTTGTTATTTCAAAAACGCAACTGCAATTTTATTTACAACAGTTAAAAGAGCATAACTTAAATCCTAAAATACTGCTACCCGATGTGCTGGCTTTGCCTTATATAGAAAATAGTTGGGTAATTTTGAGTTTTGATGACAGATTATTAGTGCGTATAGACTTGTATAATGGTTTTTCAATTGAAGAAGATGCTTTAATCTTTAGTTTGAAAATGCTTTTAGCTGTTCCAAAAACAAAATTACCTGAAAAAATACTACTTTTAAATCAACTAGATGCCGATTTATTAAATGCGTTAGCTAGTTTAGATATTCCTCTCGAAGAAGCAACTACAAAACCTAATTCATTAACTTGGATGACACAAACATTAGTCAGCAAAACTAAAACTTTAAATTTATTACAAGGCTATTATAACGTTAAAAATAAAATAAGTAGCTATTTACGTATTTGGCGATTAACTGCGGTATTATTATTAACTTTAACCATCTTGTATTTTACCGAACAAGCTATAGAATATAAGCAATTAATACAACAAAGTCAAACTTTAGACAGGCAAATTAAAAAAACTTATCAAGCAAGCTTTCCAGAATCGCAACGGATTGTAAATCCACGAGTGCAAATGGAACAAAAACTCAAAATTTTAAAATCAAAAAATACCCAAGCTCAAAATAAAAATAGCCATTTTCTATCAATTTTAAATCAAGTAACTCCCATTATAATTCGTATTAAGGGCTTTCGTTTAAAACAGATAGAATATCGCCAAAATTATCTCAATTTACAAGTAGAAGTGGCTAATTTACAAGCTTTAGAATTATTAAAACAAAATTTAAACTCTTTAAATCTAACACTTGAAATTCAATCAGCCGTTAGCCAAAATAATTTTGTTAAAAGTCGTTTACGTATTCAATCTATAAATTGATTTATATTTTTTAATGTTTTTTTAGAATCCAAAAGCATATTTATGCAACAATTATTATAATTACCGAAAAATTAGATTTTATTCAATTAATTTGAATTTAAAAAAACCAAAATATGAAAATTTACCAAAAATTTATCGCTGCTTTTTCTTTAATTGCCTTAATTATTATTTTTTTAGCTTTAATTACCACTCAAATTTTCCGACAAGCAAATGAAAAAATTACGCTATTAGATAAGGATATTGTACCAGGTGCTATATCGATGTTAGAAACAACAGCATCAATGGCAATGCTTGCGATAGAAGTTAATGAATTTATTGAAACAAAAGAAGCAATACATTTAGAACAAGCTAATCAAGCAATTGATAAAATGCGGAATAATGTAGAACGTCATACCATTCATGAAGCCCATATTGGTGAAGCAGAACAACAAATTGCTCAAAATATGGAAGATCGTGCTAAGGATATAATAGCTTTAGCTGAAAATTTACTTAAACTAGAAACAACAAAAACAAAAAATAATATCGAAATTCAAGAAATAAAAAATCAAATTCATATTAAGATGGAATCTTTAAGAGATATTTTCGCCGAACACGTTGCCCTGCATAATGATGAATTAAATAATACCGTACTTGAAATTAATACTTTATATACCAACGGAACTTATATTATTTGGGCGGCAATATCTAGTGCAATTTTATTACTAATATTTATAGGAGTAAATTTAACTCGTACTATTACTCAGCCAATAAGTAGCTTAATTAAAATTCTACAAGCAGTTGCTACTGGGAAACTTGAACATAAGATTGATTTAAATAGCAAAAATGAATTTGGACAATTATTACAAGCTTTAGACATAGCTTTATCCAACTTACGTAAAATGATTAAGGATATTGTACAGGTATCTCAAGGATTAGCAGACGGCGACTTACAAGTTAGACCCCAGGTAGAATATGAAGGTGATTTTACCAAAATTAAACTAGCTCAAGAACTTGCTTTATCGAATCAACAACAAGTGATTGAGGATATTGTCCAAATTTTACAAGGTTTAGCAAAAGGAGATTTGCAGGTAATACCACAAGTTGAATATCGTGGCGATTTTATCCGAATTAAAACTTCGATTGAAACGGCGGCTAACTACTTTCAAACGGTGATTATAGATTTAGTACAAATATCAGAACAATTAGCTGCGGGAAATTTGCAAGTTGTACATAAAGTGGAATATCGAGGCGACTTTCTTCCGATTAAAGAATCTTTAGAAATTGCTCTGAATGACCAACGGCAAGTAATCGAAGATATTGTCCAAGTTTCACAGGGTTTGGCTCAAGGTAATTTACAAATCATGCCAAAAGTAACCTATCGTGGAAATTTCTTACAAATCAAAGAATCTTTAGAAACCGCTTTAGTAGATTTACGCCGAGTTATTGAAGATATTGTTCAAGTTTCGCAAGGATTAGCCGCTGGTAAAAACACTACTTTTCAAGCTGAATATCAAGGAGATTTTGTGCAAACTCAACAAGCTCTGCAAACTGCAACTACCAAGTTGATAGCAACTAGGCAACAAAACACTACCCAAGATTGGCTTAAATCTGGACAAAATCAGCTCAATGATCAAATGAGCGGTGATCAAAATATCGTGGAATTAACTCATAATGTAGTGTCATTTTTGACCTTATATTTAAATGCCCAAGTTGGAGTTTGCTATTTAGTTCAAGGCATGGTTGAACAAAAACATTTGATGAAATTGATTGCTAGTTATGCTCAAACTGGGCGCAAAAATTTAGCTGATGAGTTTAAATTTAGTGAAGGTTTAGTCGAACGGGCTGCTAAAGAGTTAAAAACTATTATTATTAATATTGAAACTGGGCTTGAAACCGATGCAGTACCTCCGTATGTGATAGTTATGCCATTTCTTCATGAAAATGTGATTAAAGGCGTTATTGTTCTTGGCTCTTCAGAAAAATTAATTGATACTCAACAGGATTTTTTGCATCAGGTTATGCCTAGTATTGGGGTTGCTGTGAGTTCGGTAGAATCTCGTTCTAAAATGCAGGAACTGTTGCAACAAACTCAAATTCAATCAAAAGAATTACAAGAACAACAGGCAACATTAAAACAAACCAATGAAGCTTTACAAACCCAATCTGAAGAATTACAAAGTCAATCTGAAGAATTGCAAAGTCAATCTGAGGAATTACAAGAAGCCAATAATTCTTTAGAAGAACGTACTAAAATATTAGAAAATCAAAAATCAGAAATTCAACATAAAAATTTAACTTTAGAAAAAACTCGCCTTGAAATGGAACAAACTCAAGAAGCGATTAGAATTAAAGCAGAAGAGTTGGAACTTGCCAGCAAATATAAATCTGAATTTTTGGCTAATATGTCCCATGAATTACGCACACCTTTGAACAGTTTACTGATTTTAGCCCAATTATTAGCCGATAATAAACAAGGTAATTTAAGCGAAAAGCAGATTGAATATGCTAAAACCATGCACAGTGCAGGTTCGGATTTACTAACTCTTATTAATGAAATTCTTGATTTATCCAAAGTTGAAGCAGGCAAAGTTGAAATACAAGCTGAGGAAATTACCTTAGTTGATTTATTGAACAACATTAAACAAAAATTTATTCATATTGCTGAAGATAAAGGTTTGGAATTTAACATTGAATTAGCAGATGCAGTTCCTACAATATTACATACGGATAAACAACGTTTAAATCAAGTAATTAATAATTTGTTATCAAATGCCTTTAAATTTACTAGTAAAGGTGGAATTAAAGTAATTGTGCAATTAATTACTGATATTTCTATTTTGCCAATAACTTTAAAAGAAAAGATTTTGCTTGAATCTGGTAAAATTATTGCCATACAGGTTAATGACACTGGTATTGGTATTCCTCAAGAAAAACAAAAAGTTATTTTTGAAGCTTTCCAACAGGCTGATGGTACAACTAGCCGCCGTTTTGGTGGCACTGGACTTGGTTTATCTATTTCTCGTCAATTGGCTCGGTTGCTAGGTGGCGAATTATATTTGCAAAGTCAGGAAGGTCAAGGCAGTACATTTACTCTTTATTTACCAGAAAAATTTACAGAAATTTTAGTTGATTTTCCAAAAAAAGCTATTATAAGTAATCCTATACCAATTGAGTCGCTACCAGTACTTCAAACTAAAGCCAGTGAAAATTCACCTATTATTGATGATAGGAATGATTTAAAAGCTGGGCATAAATCTATTTTAATTATTGAAGATGATAGAAAATTTGCCAATATTCTCAAAGAATTGTCTCATAATAAAGGTTTTAAATGTTTATTAGCTGAGGACGGCATTAGCGGGTTGCAGTTGGCTGAAGAATATAAACCCGATGCAATTATTTTGGATGTCGGCTTACCAGAACTTGATGGTTGGAGTGTAATGGAAAGACTCAAGGATGACCCAGAAACTCGCCATATTCCAGTGCATTTTATGTCAGCAACCGATCAACAAATGGATGCGAAAAAAATGGGGGCAATTGGTTATTTACTAAAACCAGTTAGTATGGTACAAATTGGTGAAGCATTTAAAAATATTGAACAATTTATTAAAAAAACCAAAAAGAAGTTGTTAATTGTAGCGGATAAGGAAATACAGCAACAAAAAATTTTAGAATTAGTTGAAGATAAACATATTTCAATAAAAATAGCTTTAACTGGCGAACTTGCCTGTCAATATTTAAAAGCGACTAAATACGATTGTATTATCCTTGATATGGATATTGAACAAGGTACTGGCGGCATTAAATTTTTGGAACAAATCCAACAAAATAAAATAGAATTTTGTCAAATACCAGTAATTATTTATACTGATAGAGATTTATCACCAGATGAAAAAGCTATATTATTGCGTTGTTCTGATGAACTTCCGATTAAATCAGTTAAATCACCAGAGCATCTTTTGGATGAAGCTACCATATTTTTACACCAAATAGAAGCTAATTTGCCGGAAGATAAACGTAATATGTTGCGCATGGTGCATGATAAGTCAGCTATTTTCAAATTTAAAAAAGTACTTATTATTGATGACGATATACGCAATACCTATGCTTTAGCAACTGTTTTAGAAGAATATGAAATTGACGTTGTTATTGCTTCAAATGGTAAAGAAGGGCTTGATAAATTAGAAGAACACGAGGATATTGTTATTGTGTTAATGGATATTATGATGCCAGAGATGGACGGTTATGAAGCAATTAAAAAAATTCGCCAACAATCACAATATCGTAAATTACCAATTATTGCCCTTACCGCCAAAGCCATGAAGGGAGATCGAGCAAAATGTATTGAAGCTGGAGCTAATGACTATCTTTCTAAACCAGTAGATGTTAATAAATTACTTTCTTTAATGCGGGTATGGTTGCATCATTAAAATAATTCGCAAAAATATAATATGGCTTATAATAGTGATATAATAAATTCCAACCAAACTTTAGTGAATCAAAGTTTGGAAAATATATATAGCGAATTATTAATTTTTCGTTTCTGAACTTATTTAGAGACGTTAATACCAAGAAGCTTTGCTTCATTTTTTATTTTTCTTAACCTTAAATTAAAAGGAATAATATGGAAAAAATTAAAGTAGCCAATCCAATTGTGGAAATAGACGGCGATGAGATGACACGTATTATCTGGCATTTCATTAAAGATCGGTTGATTATGCCTTATTTAGATTTAGATATTAAATATTATGATTTGAGTATCCAAAGCCGTGATGCGAGCGATGACCAAATTACCATTGATGCAGCGAATGCCATTAAGAAATACGGTGCTGGCGTTAAATGCGCAACTATTACTCCTGATGAAGGACGGGTTGAAGAATTTGGACTTAAAAAGATGTGGCGTAGTCCAAATGGCACCATTCGTAATATTATAGGCGGAACCGTATTTCGGGAACCAATTACTTGTTCAAATATTCCTCGCTACGTACCAGGTTGGACAGATAGCATTGTTATTGGTCGTCATGCTTTTGGCGATCAATATCGAGCAACTGATATGTTGATACCAGGACCAGGTAAATTGACGATTAAATACGAGCCTGCTGATGGTGGAGAAGCGATTGAACATGAAATATTTGACTTCCCTAGTAGTGGTGTTGCTTTAGGCATGTACAATTTGGATGATTCAATTCGTGGTTTCGCACGTTCTTGTATGCACTTCGCTTTAGACCGCAAATGGCCATTATATATGTCCACTAAAAACACCATTCTTAAAGTATATGACGGCCGTTTTAAGGATTTATTTCAAGGAATTTTTGAGGCAGAATTCAAGAAGGACTTTGAAGCAGCCGATATTTGGTATGAGCATCGTTTGATTGATGATATGGTCGCTTTTGCCTTAAAAACGCATGGTAAATTTGTTTGGGCGTGTAAAAATTATGATGGCGATGTACAGTCAGATATAGTAGCGCAGGGATTTGGTTCTTTAGGATTAATGTCTTCTATGTTATTAACTCCAGATGGTGGTATTGCTGAAGCCGAAGCAGCACATGGTACTGTAACTCGTCATTATCGGGAACATCAAAAAGGCAATAAAACTTCAACTAATCCAATTGCCTCTATTTTTGCTTGGACTCGTGGCTTACAGCATCGTGCGAAATTAGATGGAAACGAAGCTTTAAATAATTTTGCCCAAAGTTTGGAAACAGTTTGTGTTGAAACCGTTGAATCTGGACACATGACCAAAGATTTAGCATCGTTAATTGGTAAAGATGCACCTTATTTAACTACTGAAGAATTCCTTGATAAATTGGATGCTCGTTTGAAAACCAAGTTGAGTGCTTAATATTTAAGTAGGGTGGGCAATATTTTAAGGTTGCCAACCCTATATTTAATCGGTCAAAAAGTGTAACTATCTACCAATTAAAGCTTCAAATGCGAATAAGAGATAAAATCTTAACATGATTGATGCGCTTCGTTCCTC
>JAGLFE010000169.1 GCA_023144675.1 Thiomargarita sp.
TATTTCTTGGTAGATAGTTACCTTTAAATAATAAAATATTTATTAAAAATAATTTGTTTTGGATATATTTATCAGATTTAGTTAGGTCTAAAAAAAATTTGGAGTTACCTAAATAAAGCTAATATTCGTTTTATCCTTGCTTAAATAAAATCCTTGTAGTTTTTAGGAAATTATTGACTTACGACATAAATTTTCTTTTTGCCAAATTAACATTACACATATATCAAACTTCTTATTACTATAACACGCTCAATGTAAGTTTGCAGGTTGAAAAATTTTATTTAAAATCAAATGTGTGATTGGAATTAAAAACATTGAAATAATTAATGCACTTCGCAAGTATAAAACGTAGGATACTAAGCGCATCAATCGTGTTAATTCATTTGACCAAAAGTAATTTTAGCATGTAAATTAGTTCGTGAATCAGCATTGGCTAAGGCTTCCTCTAAACTGATACGTTTTTCTATATATAATTTAAACAAAGCCGTATCAAAAGATTGAATATCTTCCACCGTTGATGATGAAGCATCAAGCATGGCTTCTTTTATTTCGTCTATTTTTCCTTTTAAGATTAATTCTGAAATATAAGGCGTATTTATCATCAATTCTACAGCAGCCACCCGTTTACCATCAATACCAGTAACTAAACGTTGAGAAATAATAGCCACCAAATTTAAAGATAAATCCATATATAATTGTTTATGCTGATCAATACTAAACATATTAATAACACGTTGCATAGCTTGATAAGCATTATTGGCATGTAAAGTAGAAACCGCTAAATGTCCAGTATTAGATAACTCTAAAGATGCTTCCATAGTTTCTCGATCCCTAATTTCTCCAATTAAAATTACATCAGGAGATTCACGCATCGCACTTCGCAAAGCATTAATATAAGAATGAGTATCAACTTCTAATTCCCTTTGATTAACTAATGATTTTTTATGAGGATGAACAAATTCAATCGGGTCTTCAATAGTTAAAATATGTCCAGCTTGCTGTTCGTTACGAGCATCTAACATCGCTGCCAGCGTAGTTGATTTACCCGAATTAGTTGACCCAACCATTAGAATTAAGCCCCGTTTCCGCTGGATTAATTCGCTTAAAATAGGTGGCGCATTCAAATTTTTGAGCGAAGGTATTTCTGACTTAATATAACGCATTACGATAGAAATATGTCCCTGCTGTTTGAAGACATTAACTCGAAAGCGTGATTGCGGTTCTTTAATGCTTATGGAAAAATCAGTTTCAAAACGTTTATTAAATACCGCTCTTTGGACATTATCCATCATATCATAGGCAATTTTCTCAGTTATTTCTGGGGTTAAAATAGTTTTGCCAACTGATGAAAGTTTACCTGATACTTTAATACGAACCTGAGTTCCAACACTAAAAAAAATATCAGAAGCATCCTTTTCAACCATTACTTTTAGATAAGGTATAATATCCATGATATTTAAGAATGTGTAGTTGTATGTTTTAATTCATCTTCCATAATAGGTTCAACTAATTCCTCTTCGACAATGGGTGTTATTTTTTCTTGTTGAACAATAATTTTTATTGATGGTTGTTTAGCTGTGTTCTCATTAGCAAGATTATAAATAATTGTTTCGACTACAATTTCTTTGTTTTTCAAAGTCTGATTAAATGACAATGTAGTTTCAGTAATTAATTTAGTTACTTTTTTAATTAATACGCCATCAAATCCAGAATTTTGTTGAAATGATAAAGTAGTTCCAGTTGATGCTTCTATTATTACCTTGGAAATAACATTATCAACCTGTCCGATTAAACCACTAATATCCATAATTTCTTTATTTTTATTAGCATTATTAGCTATCTTTTTAATCTCAGACATTTGTCCGAAAATTAAAGTAGTTTCAATTGGTAATTGAGCACCGCCTTTAAGCGTTATTTCTGTAATTCCAGAATTTTGTTGCAAAGCAGTGTTAGCCAATAATTTCATTTTGATATTTTCTTTAGTTTCAATAATGGTTTCGACTGGTAATTTAGAACCTCTTTTTATAATTACTTCGATTTCAGAAGGTGGTTGAGATGACAAAGTAGTATTAGGTAATAATTTTATTTTTACATTAGACAAAGTTTTAATAAGCAAGGGAGTCATTTCAATTCCATCCGTCATCGCTGATTGAGATTCTGCGAGTTTAACGATTTCTGCTTTAGGTTCGAGTTTTGTAATTACATTCGGTTGCTCATAAAAACCAAATTGAACATTTAGCAATATCATCGCTACTTGTGCTACAGCGGCAAGTAAAACAGCAATAACAATAATTCCCAGTATCAAATTAATAGCACGATTTATTTGAGTCATTTCGTTTCCTTTAAGTATTAAAAATAATTAAATTAAATTTTTATAAAATATTAGTAGATTTTTCTGTATAAATCTTATATAATATCATTTTATTAATTAATGGTTTGGATAGTTTTTTAAAAAAAGCTTATTTAAAATGTTAAGTAATTGAAATTTAAGTGTTTTTTAAATTTATTGCAAAAATAAAAAATCTTTCAATAACAATAAGTTATAAAAACTGTTTAAACTATTGATCAAGATAGTTGCTATTTAGAATGCGCCCGTAGCTCAGGGGATAGAGCGTTGGCCTCCGGAGCCAAAGGTCACAGGTTCAAATCCTGTTGGGCGCGCCATCCCTCATTTTTTAAGTTAATTTTTTTATTTAAAACTCTAATCAAAAATTACATTTATAGAATTTTTATATTTTAATTAAATTGATTCTGCACAAATTAGTAGCAATTCCTCAAAATCCATATCTCTAAAAATTATTTTAATATATAAGCTAGTGTCAAGGAATAAAACCCAGCCATTTTTTAATGGTATTTTATTTTTTTAGGAGTTACCTAAATAAAAATCAGCTTAAATTAGAATTGTAAAAAATGATAAAAATCAACTACTTAATAATAATTATCCAAAAAACATAATAATAAAATGGTTTACAACTTAAAATAAAACCAATATTATATAATAATAAGTTACCAAATAATCTAAGAAATATCCATTTTTAGACCAAATTATCTGTTTTTTTCTCAAAATTACTGAAAATAAACTAGGCATTCTACCCCAATATGCTTTAATAAATCAAGTAAAACATTTTAGTATTAAATTATATGAGAGTTAATAAATGACTGAAACTAATCAAGCTGAAACAATGACAGGAGCTGATATATTAGTTAATGCTCTTGCAGCTGAAGGCGTAGAATATATCTTTGGCTATCCTGGTGGAACAGTATTGCATATTTACGATGCCCTATTTAAACAACATAAAATAAAACACATTCTAGTTCGCCATGAACAGGGTGCCGCTCATGCAGCCGATGGCTATGCGCGTTCCACTGGCAGACCAGGGGTTGCTTTAGTAACTTCTGGTCCAGGTGTTACCAATGCCATTACTGGTATTGCCACCGCTTATATGGATTCTAGCCCATTAGTGGTTATTACTGGACAAGTAACTACAGCATTGATTGGCAATGATGCTTTCCAAGAAGTTGATACTGTTGGTATTTCACGTCCTTGTGTAAAACATAATTTTTTAGTTGATGATGTTAATAAATTGGCAGAAACCATTAAAAAAGCTTTTTACATTGCAACCACTGGTCGCCCAGGTCCAGTAGTAATTGATATTCCAAAGGATATTACTGCTAATCGGGCAGTGTTTAATTATCCAGAAACTGTTGAAATGCGTTCTTATAAACCTATTACGGGTGGACATTTAGGGCAAATTCGGCGGGCTGCAGAGTTAATTTTATCAGCAAAACGTCCAATAATTTATAGTGGTGGCGGCGTTGTTTTAGGTAATAGTTCCCAATTACTTACGGATTTGACCCGTTCATTAGGTTATCCAATTACTCAAACTTTGATGGGTTTAGGTTCGTATCCAGCTACTGATTCTCAATTTTTAGGTATGTTGGGAATGCACGGTACTTATGAAGCCAATATGGCGATGCACGAGTGCGATGTATTGATTGCAATTGGAGCGCGGTTTGATGACCGTATTACTGGCGAAATTGATAAATTCTGCCCCTATGCGAAAATTATCCATATTGATATTGATCCATCTTCCATCTCCAAAAATGTTCAAGTTGATATTCCGATCGTTGGTGCAGTAGATCAAGTGTTACAAGATTTAATGCAAATTATCAAAGAAATGGAGCAACAACCAGATAAAGATGCTATTAGTACTTGGTGGGATCAAATTAATCTTTGGCGCAAGGAAAATTGCTTAACTTACAATCGTGATAGTGAGTTGATTAAACCTCAATTCGTGATTGAAAAACTATATGAACTTACAGGCGGTGATGCTTATATTACCTCAGATGTAGGACAGCATCAAATGTTTGTTGCTCAGTATTACAAGTTTACTAAACCTCGTCATTGGATTAATTCTGGTGGTTTAGGTACGATGGGATTTGGTTTACCTGCCGCTATGGGTACTCAATTGGCTCATCCTGATAATACCGTGGTTTGCGTAACAGGTGAAGCTAGTATTCAAATGTGTATTCAAGAATTTTCGACTTGCAAACAATTTGATTTACCAATTAAAGTAGTGAATTTGAATAATCGTTATATGGGCATGGTCAGACAATGGCAGGAAATGTTTTACGATAAACGTTATTCACATTCCTATGTTGATGCTTTGCCTGATTTTATGAAGTTAATAGATAGTTATGGGCATGTTGGAATACGGATTGAGAAACCCGCAGATGTTGAAGCTGCCTTAAAAGAAGGTTTGGCAATGAAAGATCGGTTAGTATTTATGGACTTTATTATCGATCAAGGTGAAAATGTTTATCCAATGGTTACCGCTGGAAAAGGGCATCATGAAATGGTATTATCCCCAGAAAACAGGAAGGTTTCATAAATGCGTCATACAATTTCAATTTTATTAGAAAACGAATCTGGTGCTTTATCACGGGTTGCAGGTCTTTTTTCGGCACGGGGCTATAATATTGAATCACTTACAGTTGCTCCAACTGAAGATGATTCCGTATCAAGAATGACTTTGGTTACTAGAGGTTCAGATGAAGTTATTGAGCAAATCACTAAACAACTGAATAAATTAGTGGATGTAATTAAACTCATTGATTTAACCGAAGGGGCTCATCTTGAAAGAGAACTGATGATGGTGAAAGTTAATGTCTCAACAGCTTATCAACGCGAAGAAATTAAACGTTTAGTTGATATTTTTCGCGGGTGTATTATTGATGTAAGTGATAATAATTACACCATTGAAATGACTGGCACTAGTGATAAATTGGATGCTTTTATTAAAGTTATTGAGCCAACTATTATTATTGAAGTAGTACGTTCTGGTGGTTTAGGTATCGCTAGAGGTAATAAGAGTTTGCGAATTTAGTAGCCTAAAATTGTAAGTTGGGTTGCAATATAACCCGACTTAAATCCTTGAATAATTGTAAACTACCTACCAAATTAAAAGTACGTATAAAATGTAGGATGCTGCT
>JAGLFE010000017.1 GCA_023144675.1 Thiomargarita sp.
TTACAAGCTCATTCGATTTTGCCCAAAAAAGTTGTCTATTCTGCAATAATTGGTACAAAAACTAATCGCTTAGATAATTTGTTTGATAAATTAGCTAATGTTTATACCAAAAAATTGCTATCCAGTATTGAATTGACTATTAAATCTTATACATCTTTACTTACAATCATAATGGGTGTTATAATTGGACTTTTGGTTATTTCTATGTACATGCCTATTTTTGTAATGGGAAGCGTTATTTAGGAGCAATAAACATGAACGAGAAAGGCTTTTTTTTAATTGAAATTCTTACCGTAGTCGCAATTATTGGCATACTCGCAGCAGTAGCTATTCCAGCTTATACCGATTATTTGATTCGAGCTCAAGTGGCAGAAAGTATTCCGCTAACAATAACAGTTAAAAAATCTATTGGTGATTATTATGCTTATCATGGACGGTTTCCAGCTAATAATCAAGCGGCTGGAGTTGCTGAACAGATAAGTGGTAATTATGTGTCCAAAGTTAAGGTAACTAATGGTGTGATTAAAATAACTTTCGGCAATCGTAGTAGTGAAGACATTGCTGGGCAAACATTAACTTTTCAACCCGTTGTTAAAAAGAATTCCTTAGTAGGTATATTAAACTGGATAGGTCATGCTACGGTAGCAAATGAACATTTACCTTCAAGTCTTAGGAATTGAAACAATTTATAGCAATTTAGGTCTAAAACTTAAACCTGTTAGATATATTTGACAGGTTTTATTGATTCAAAGTTCGCCCGCCATCAACCGCAATTACTTGTCCAGTAATATAATTAGCATCATTGATTAAAAAATAAACCGTTTTAGCAATATCTTGTGGTTCGCCACGCCGTTTAAGTGCTATAGCGGTAATGATATATTCTTTATCGTCAGCATTATTGTCTGCCCATAAAATAGCTCCAGGCGCAACCGCATTGACACGTATGCCTTTTTCCCCTAATTCTTGAGCAAGCGACTTGGTTAACATAACTAAACCAGCTTTGGTGGTATTATAAACAATATGGTTTTTTAACGGACGTTTGGCATGAATATCAACTAAATTAATAATACAACCTTGGGTTTTTTCTAAATAAGGCACAGCAGCTTGCGATAAGAAAAATGGTATTTTCAAATTAATTTCAAATAACGCATCCCATTGTTTTTCCGTAACTTGTCCTAAAGGCAGAGGATAAAAACCAGCGGCATTATTAATTAAAATATCCAACCGACCATAATGTGCTGTAGTTTCATCAACTAAATCAGTCAATTTACTCACATTATTTAAATCGGCGGGCAGTAATAAAACTGATTTTGGCGATTGATTATTTAACTCAGTTTGCAAAGCATAAGCTTCATCGCTTGAATGGCGATATTGCAATGCCAATTTAATATTATGTTGATGTAATTGTCGAGCAATTGCTGCCCCAATTCGTTTAACACCACCAGTAATTAACGCAACTTTTTGTTTATTTGAATTCATTTTTTTACCTTAAAAATAATTATGCACCATTTACCTACGCCTCATCCTGAAACCCTTGCCCTGAGTGAAAAATTAATTAAGCATATCAAGCAAATAATGGAGGAAGCGGGTGGCATGATTTCTTTTGCTGAATTTATGGATTTAGCTTTATATGCTCCTAATTTAGGCTATTATAGTGCTGG